>NZ_CEXWTU010000173.1:0-10995 GCF_982758155.1 Marinagarivorans sp.
GATTGTGCATTACAGAATAGGCGCAGATCTCGATGGCGAATATCGAGCTTAAAAGGCGATTACGTTGTTCGATCGACGTACAGGGCTGTATTAATACTGGGAGCGCAGGAGCAAGCGAGCAGTGCAGTCGCGGCGGTGCTCGTAGTTTTTATCGTTAACCTTGTCAAAACCACACAAAAAACTCCGCCTAACGCAGCGGCTTGTAATGTTGTAGAAAGGAGTATCGTCTATTGATACCAATTGGCTACGCGGCTGAGTCATGGTTGCTTATCCAGTGCTTTATGGCTTAACACTAGATAATATTGGCTGAGGAGTCAAATATCGGATAGCTTTAGGCTTGGCGTTCTTTATAACTTATCTAGTGATTTAACGAGTGCATGTCCTCGCTTATTGTTCTCGCATATTGTTAATCTGGCGAGTGCCTGTCCTCGAATAATTGTGTTAATATTTTATGACCTTATGGTTTTTAATAAATCTTAAGCTAAAGGAAATGGCTTTGATTAGCTGTTTATAGGCGCTATGTTTCGGTAGCCAATATATAGGGAAGAGAGTTATGTATATTTCCCCTGTTTTTTTAATGGGTCGTAGATGTAAATGAGTATTATCATACTAAACTACTGTGATTTATTTTTTGATGCTCTTGACTGTATTTTTCAAAAGTTACTTGTTGACCCAACCATTCATCATGTAAAGGAAAAGTCTGAGCTTGATTATAGGGCTCTTGATGAATGTGAATATCTCTTTTCTTATCGTCATTCTATCGAATCGCACGATATAAAAGATATCCACCAGTTTGATCACCCCTCGAAAAAAGTCATATTCTATGTGTTTGGGGGGAGTGACTTTGATGGTACGCCTAAGGAGATTGATGGTGTGGCTTATTTGCCCATGGGAGCACCAAGGGAGCAGCTATTTAATGCGTTACACAACGTATTTTTTCCTAATCTTAAAAGTCCCCACCATCTTGATGGCGTGGCGCCTTTACCTCGTGATTGCTCAATTGAGCGCAGGAATACAGTCTTTAATGGATTCACATCCAGGCAGAGAGATATTATCGGTATGCTTTTAGAGGGGAAAAATAATAAAGAGATCTCCTGCGCACTTTGTATATCCGGCAATACAGTAAAAACGCATATAAGTAATGTGTTTAAGCTGTTGGGTGTTAGTAGTCGTGCCCAGGCGGTTGCTGTCTTTCGGAGTGCTCCAGGCCCGCAGGTTGAGAATGAAAGCCTGGCAAAGAACGTGCCGCCCTCTCGGCTAGCATCATAATCGTAACTATTACCATCTGCAATCACCCAAAAGGGTGATTAGTGTCTAGCCATAACAATCACCCTTTTGGGTGATTGTTGGTCCATTATTTCCCTTCTATATTGCCCATCCCGCCCAACTAAATTCATGCGGGTACTGCTGAAGTCTTAAAGCCTTTATTATCGTTTTGATTATCTCCGATGATAAGCTTTTGATTTTAGGGGTAAAATTAAAAAGGAAATTATAAATGAAAAAAATATTATACTTGCACTCTGTTGTATATCTCCAGCGGTTATGGCTGGCGAAGTGATTGATAATACGGTCGTAGAAGCACTGTCTTGCGAGGAGGAGCGATGTCAATAATCGAGACAGGCACTCGTCAAATTCTTCGAACAAGAATATTACCGACGCTTCGCCAAAAAACGGCAGTGTAAACAAAAATCCGCTTAACACCTCCCGCTCAATACCCTTTTTTAAAACACCACGACTGACTACTGCGCCAATAAATAACCCCAAGTTATTACGCTTGGGGTTATTTATTGTTTCCGGTATATGGTGTTACATCTACGACAATATACCTAGAGCTCTCAGATGGTCATTTGTTTGGCTGTCACTTTATTTAATATCGCCTGTACTGCTTGGTTAGTGTGGGTTAAGTGGTGTGACAACTAGCCTGACACATAGGGTTACCATTATTGTGACTTTTGAGGTCCCCGATTATGCCCGCTTTTTATGATCAAACAATAAACAAGTTAGTGTGTGTCCCTGTAATTTTTTTGGGTATGCATCGTACATGACTTATCAACAATGCATACCCCTTCTCTCAGATAAACTTACGCGGCCTATATTCTACTACTACCTATTTGGTCGCTGGATGGCTGATTACTTACAAACCGTTACACAACCCCTCTCACTTTTACGCTTCTTCTCTCTTAATACTTCTCGATTTGCAGCGGTAGTCTGGGGATCACCTACGCCATAAGCACCATGAACAGAATCCAGTAAAACTTGCGATATGATTTCCATAATATTTTTCCTAATTAGATTATTTATACTGCATTGATTTCTTATAATAAATTTTGGTATTTCACTTCCCTGATAACGCCTAGGAAATTTCTCACAATAAATAAACGCCCGGTAAGAAACTGCCAGGGCGTTCAGACTTTTTAAAAAAAGTCCGTGTTAACTCCTATATCCGCCAGGACAGGCTGTTTCAAACTCAGCCAAAAATCTTCTCAAACTCTTTCATTGCTTCATCTCTTTTACGCTTCTTCTCTCTTAATGCTTCTCTATTTGCAGCGGTAGTTTGGGGATCACCAACGCCATAAGCACCATGAACAGAATCCAGTAAAACTTGTGATATAACTTCCATAATATTCTTCCTATTTAAATTATTGATATTGCGTTAATTGTATCCATTAAAACCACTCAATTTAAATCCGTCCTTCAAGCTGTACAGCGGCTCCAAAAACCACTCCATCAGTGTTCGAGCACTGAGTTGAATGTCCGCTTCCAGCTAAATACCCGGTTTAAGTGGCAATTTCTTGCCAAAAGCAGTAACAGTTTTATTATTTAGTGAAACCGTTACTTGATAACTCGGATCAGCACTGGCATTGATTATGCTCAATGCTGAGTTCGGGCTATTTGACAATTCTTGCGGCATCAATACATGCCGGCTAATTTCTTTAACCTTACCCAGGTAAATACCAAATTTTTGATAGGGGTAAATGAGGCATCAACTCCAAATTCTGTACACATGAACACCCGATACTATAAAACCCCATAATTCGTTATAACCTAAAACATCAACTAAATGTAGCACTAGTAGAAACATCATTTACATAAAGCCCCCCATGCAGATCCGGAGGTACGCTTTTCCAGCACTCTGCTCCTCGGTTGTACTCGCTCTCACGGCTTAAAGCTACCTTAATCATATAGAGGTAGACCAAAGAGCAAAGTCAACTTAGATCAACCACCAAAATTTAAGTTGCAAGATTTATGTCTATCAAATCAACTACACGATCAGCAGAGGCGATTGTTTCCTTCCTGTGGGCAACGATGATTCGAGAAATATTAAGATTTTTAATATTCTCACTGACGATGCTTTCATTATTTAGATCAAGGTGACTAGTCGCCTCATCCATGAAGAGTATCTTAGGTTCACGGTATAAAGCACGCGCCAATATAACACGCTGCTTCTGCCCGCCTGACAAAGACGCGCCCATGTCACCGATAAGGGTATTGTATTTCATGGGCATGGCCATAATATCATCGTGAATGGCCGCCATCTTGGCATAATGTTCTACCTTACCTACATCAATTTCATCACCCGAAAACGCGATATTATCAGCAATAGAACCAGTTAACAATTCATCATCCTGCATTACACCACAAATATAACTGCGGTATTGAGGGAATTGTTTTACGTCTGTTTCATCTATCAAAATTTTCCCCTTTTCCGCCTGAAACAAACCCATCATTACTTTTATAAGGGTCGATTTACCGCAACCAGATGCCCCAATTATTGCAATAGATTCCCCCGCCCTAATAGTCAAATTTATATTTTCAAAAACCCAAGCCGAAGATGGACTATAGCGGTAGCTAACATCGATTAGGGTTAACTCACCTCTAACTTCAACATTACGTGAAATCAGTGCTGTGCTACCTGTATTTTCAGTTTTCGTCAATGTAATATCAGAAAGTCTATCAAGATGGATCGAGAGCATTTTATAAGAAATAACCTGATCAATTAATGAATTCATGCGCCCAACAAATTGCTGCTTATAGCTCATAAAAGCATATAGCATACCCAACGACATTAAATCGCCCATTACAGACATTGCAGCTAGATAGATTACGACTATATTTTCCACACCAAATAAAAGACCATTAATCACGCTGTAACCAAGGCTGAGCTTTTCAACTCTAATCCCTAAATTCATCGATTCAACTAAATTATTTTTCCAATAATTTTGACGACGGCTTTCTTTTTGGAATATTTTAATGCTTTGAATTGCGCGCACAGTTTCCATAAAGGCGGTATCAACTTTTGCATCAACCACTAAAGCTTCTTCATTTAGGACCTTAAACGTATGGTAAGAGGATATACGTACCAGCGCATACAAAACAACGAAACCAATTACCACAACGCCTAATTTTACGCTATAAATCATCATTAGCGTCAAGGTCAAGACGGCCATCAAACCATCCAGTATAGCGGCTATTAACCCGGTAGTTAGAATATCTTCGATCGCATCTATAGATCCAAATCTAGAAACTACATCGCCCATATGCCGTTTTTTAAAATAATCCATAGGTAAACGAATAAGATGGCGAAATAAATTTGCTTGCATTTGCAAGCTGAATTTATAGGACATATTCATCATAAATAAACTGCGCAATGTACTGGTAGTCATTTCGATGAGCATCAGCATACAAAAGCCAATGGATAGAACAATAAGTAAATTTACATCTTTCGACAGAAGTACGTCGTCAACAACCGTCTGCATAAAAAACGGGCTGGCCAGCGAAAACAGCTGCAGAAGAATAGAGAGTATAAATATTTGAATTAATGATCGCTTCAATCCGGTAATCTTCGACCAAAAATAAGAGAGCTTAAGAGTAGCTTTTATTTCTTTTTGTTCGAAATCGTCCGTTGGTGATAGCTCTAGCGCAATACCAGTGAAATGTTTGGCAAACTCCTTTTGATTCAGTACGCGCTTACCAATTGCGGGGTCATGTATAGTGTATTTTTTATCACTCACTGAGGTTAATACCACAAAGTGGTTCATGTCCCAATGTAATATGCAGGGTAATTGTAGTTGTTTGGTATCTTCAAGTTCTAACTGTAAGGCTCGGGCACTTAAGTTTAACCCTCCTGCTACCTCAATCAGCATTTTAAGGGTAACACCTTGGCTTGAAATCGAGTACTTTTGACGTAATTCAATTAAGTTGGTTTTATGCCCATGGAAACTGGAAATCATAGATAGACATGCAAGCCCGCACTCCGTGGCTTCTGTCTGGAGTGTAATCGGAGTTTTATTTTTATTGGTAAAGAGTACTAGGTCCACAAGATGGCCTTACTTAATCAATTAAGATATACATCACAACAATACGATTCATATCTTAGGAATTTAGAAGAGTTTATCTTACAAGCATATATTCCGTGTTAATGATAGGTCACACATGTTGAGGGAATATTGGCATGGGGCATATGGGGCGATGCATATCTAGGAAAGAGTTACCACGCCACCCGATTTGTTCTTTGCTTTATAGATAGCCTCGGGGTCACCATAAGCACCATGAACAGAATCCAGTAAAGCATTTTATAAAACTAACATATATTCTTTCCTTTTTTGATCATTATGATCATTTAAAATAAAACCACTTAAATTAGATCCGCCGCTCAAGCTGTACGGCGGATCTAAAAACCATTCAACTCAGTGTTCGAGCACTGAGTTGAATATCAGCTTCGAGTTGAACGCCTGGTTTAAATAGCAGTTCGGCCTGCCTGTTTAGTAAAGCCGTTACTTGGTAGCGTTAACGTAATAACTGACAATCTATCGAGATGGATTGATAACATGCGATAAGAGATAATGCGCTCAATTAACGAATTCATAGGAGATACAAATTTCTGCTTATAACTCATAGGAGCCTAATCACTGAGATAAAGACTCAAATACTTTAGGCGATATACCTATACGATCCATATGTATTGACTCATGTCAGCGAGTCTCCGATCACATATATTTCCGCACCATAAATCATGAACAAGATCGCACCTGCTTTCATCCTATTACTTAGAGCAATGGTTTGTGGTGAGCTTGAGCTTGAAGAGCTTTTATAGTTAGTCTCGGGATCACCACCGCTATAAGCACCATGAACAGAATCCAGTAAATCATTTGATAAAACTAACATGTCTTTTTTTCCTTCTTTTGATCATTATGATCATTTATAATAAATCCACTTAAATTAGATCCGTCCTTTCAAACTGTACAGCGGCTCTAAAAGCCATTCCATCAGTGTTCGAGCACTGAGCTGAATGTCCGCTTCGAGTTGAACGCCTGGTTTAAGTGGCAGTTTCTTGCCAAAAGCAGTAACGGTCTGTTTACTTAGCGAAACCGTTACTTGGTAGCTCGGTTCAGCACTGCCATTAACCATGGTTAGTGCTGAGCTCGGGCTATTTGACAATTCTTGCGGCATCAAAACATGCCGACTAATTTTTTTTATTTTACCCTTGTAAATACCAAATTTTTGGTAGGGGTAAGCGTTATAACGTATGTTGACTTCCTGCCCAATCGCAACAAAACCAATGGCCTGTGATGGAATTAAAATATTTGCTTCAAGAGTCATGTCACTTGGTAACAATGTAGCCAGCAATGCATTTGGGTTCACCGTCTGCCCTTCAAACACTTGCAAGCCAGTGATTGTCCCTGATTTATCAGCCCTTACAATCTGGGCCCGCCTAGACTGTAATTGCACAATATTTTGCTGTAACTGACTCAAAGCCTGCTCAGCTTGCTGCTTTTTCTCCTGAAATTCATAGCCAAGCGTGCGTAGTTGTAATTTCGCAGATTCTATTTCTTGACCCTGCTGACCCAGGGTACTCTCGAGCTGTTCAGATTGAGCATGCAACTGCCAGAGATTTTTTTTAAAGTCGTCTGCGCTACTGCCAGACGCTAATTTTTTACCTATCAGCTCCTCTCTATTCGCTAGCTGCTTCTCGGCTAACGCTGTTTGTTTACCTAAAATAATTTTCTGGCGAACTAAAATACTAATTTCATTTTGTAACCCTATGACGCGGTTATCTATCTTTATACCCTCCAAGTCATAACGACTCGGTAAATCATCAAATTGCTTAGAGAGTATTTCGAACTGCTTTTGGTACTCTTCCAACATTGCAGCCTCTAATGATTCGCCTGTTTTTAATATTTGATCACCATTAATTAGAAATAGTGCATCGCCCTCGCTTACCTCATCACCCTCAACAACCATTATCTTTCGAACAACGCCCAACTTCGGACTGTAAATTCTAAACACGCCTTCACTGGGCTGCAAAACACCAAACGTTGCTTGTTTTCTAGCGTAAGTTCCCAACATGAGATAAGTGATAATCGAAAATACAATGAGCATTATCACACCTAACAATAAGGTGAAGGATATAGGTTGTACTAACAAGACCTCACCCCATAAGCTTTCTTTTTGCTCATCAATTACCTGCTGCCTAAAAATCGATTTCGTCATGCAGCACCCGCCAGCGACAAAGCCCGATCAACAATACAATCTACTGCACTCGGTTTCCCAGCGAAAGAATATTTTTTTGTGGAATCAATGATTTCATAACTTGAAAAATATTTTATTAGACGCTCTTTTGATACGCCTGACACGTCATCAAGATTAAGTAATGTACCCGATTTACAGTCAACTATTTTTTGTGCATTTAGTTCCTGTTCAAAGTTCAGTGGTAACATAAACTGAGGTAACCCAGCTAACAGAGCATTTAAGCAAACACCGTGGCCGGAATGATGAACAATCGCCCTGCAGTTTTTCTTAATATTTTCGAACGACTGTAACGCCGACAAGACTTCGACTTTTTTCTCCATCAACTGCTTCTTGTCTTCGACACTTAAGCCTTTACCGTAGAATATCACCTCATCACCAAGCTTCATCAACAACTTCTTCAGCTTCGGCCACTGAGGAAAAAAAATGATATTTCCGTTTACGTAAACAAATAGCTTTTCACCAAACTCACCTCCAATTCTATTTACGTCAAGCGGTAGAACATAATCGCTTGACGTACGATCTTTCGCATAAATATCAAGCACGGGTAACGTCATCACAAATCGATTACCCTCATGTAAACGCACTATTGAATCTAGTGGACTAATGCCTTTCTTAGCCAATACTTGGTTGATATTACCAAGAGATATATCAACCGTTTCACTTGGCTGAGTGATACCTGGAAAGTTCACATAACCAGACTCATTGTCCACAAGGGGTGGCAACGTGAAGCTAGTACCTACATTGACTACTGGAATATTATTTATATACGCGTGTAAGTTTAGAAAAAAGGCGTATTCAGATATCACTACGTCAGGATTGAAATCATAAAAAACAGTTTCCCAGGAATCTAATGAGCGCTCTATATATGTAGGATTATGAAAACCAAATACATAATATAAATCTGCAATATTATTTAGCGCCGTATCCCGCTGATAGCTAACCCTTTGATCAATGGGTATTTCAGATACAATTCCTGTGCGAATATTAGGATCAATATCCTGAATATTATGTAAACCATTACCATAAATTCGTACATTATGGCCTTGGGATAAAAAAGCCTCCGCTATCGGCTTTACGTTGTAATAGTGCCCGTTGCCAGCACCTAATTCCCAGCCAATTAATATGTTCACGTTACCACCTCTAGCATATTCAGGGCTTGAAAGCGTTTAACTGAGCGCTTTATCATGCGATCCATTTCATCGTGCTGCAGTAAAATATCTTCACCTAATTTAACGCCTTGAGGTATAGGGAAGCCAAACATAGAATAGTGCCCCTGAAATGCACTTCGGTAATTAACCGTAACATCATCTAGCAAGGTGATTTTGTCGGTAGCATGAATAAGCCGGTCCCAAACAATACGATCACCCATCGAGTGTAATGCATCTGGTATCAGCCACCAACTTCCAGCATGTTCAAACATTTCTTTACGGACAAAAATGCAATTTGTATCACTAAATAAAACACCATTACTGTGCGGGCACACTCCCATAATAGACCCATCTAAATGGCATATATTTCGCTGACAAGCCACGACCAAGCTATTGCCTTTAAGGGACGCGTTAATCATATTTTTAATATGGTTTTTATCAAACCAATTGTCAGAGTCTAAAAATGTAATGGCATCAACGCCGAGGGCTTTAGCATAAACAACACCTATGCTCCTCGGTGAAGAACCGTAGTCCGCAAGATTACTTGGTAGGGTAATGTTATGTACCCCATCGAATTCCGAAAACCCATCGCTCTCACAGCCATCGCCAACAATAATATGAACGATACTCTCATACGTTTGTAGTCGCACGCTAAGTAAACATTCGTAAAGTAAAGAATTATCTATATGGTAGGGAGTAATCACAGCAACTTTCATATTACAATAAATCCGTAACGCCTAACACCAAAGGAAACCCTGATGCAAGTTCTCTAACTACGGGCAATATAAGATTTTCGCTCATCGAACCGAATGAATATTTATTTACATTTAGGGTATACATATCTAGCCCACCTTTCCTTTGTATCACTAACTAACCACTACTATGGTTTGTATTTCTAAGAATTACATGATAATTAATATAATTAACCCGTATTTTTTTTGTACTACTCTATAGGCTATCGGCATTGTAAAACCCGCAACCCAATTTTTATTCACCATGGAAACTAAGCCTTTCTGACAGTCATCCAAAGTGCCGATAAGCGAACCGATAAAAACCCTTACGATATAAATTTATTCCATTGTGGATATTCAGTACAACCGTAAACATACACTTAGGAACGTGCACGAAATAAAGTCGAGCATAAGAATTCGTAGACCGACCATCGATAAAACCATATTGAGTTTTATTTGCTTCAGAAAAGAAGACACTCGCATTTTATAAACCTTTTCACCCATTAACCCTCTACCACTTTTTACCTTGGGGAGCAAACACAATACGTTCAAGGTCTGTAACTGCGGGCTCCAACCTTGACTAGCTCGCTATTCTCTAATCACAAAATAGATATTTCGATGCCCAGTCAGCTCACGACTTTAGTAACCAAATAACCTTACCCTCCCATCAGCGAAGCTACGTCTACCCACAACTTGCTGCCACTGATAGATAATATAAACAAGTCAGCAATCCAGCAATCACCCAAAAGGGTGATTTCGACCACTCCCCCGACAACTGAAACAACTTTCGATGCGCCCTTAACGCTAGCAGGCGAGCGGCTTATTCGAGCATTAAGTGTAAGGGGCGAAACCCATGAGGCAGGCACCGATAAAACATAAAGACAACCAAGGAACGTGCACAAAACAACTTCCGGATTTGACCGTTTATAGAATTCGTTTAAAACACCAGATTTGGGCAGATGCCTAGGATTGCGTGAGCGAATCACTATTCTGATGAACATAAACAAGGAATGATAAATCTAAATGAGAGCCTTTCCGAAAAGGGGGGGCGCCGCTATGCAGCAGTGGAAGCCACAAAGTTGGGATACTTTACCTAACTTTCACAAAAATCTACGAAGAACCATAAATATTTTCACATCGCGAACACCTGCGGAGCTTCGAGTTCAGGGACTATTAACGCCTGATTAACTACCGCCACCGCTTGGGCACGACTACTAACACCCAATATACGGAAAATTTTATAAATATGTGTTTTAACAGTATTGCTAGAGATACATAAAGCTTTGGCTATTTCTTTATTGTTTTTTCCCTGCACAAGCATATCAACAATATCGTGCTGCCTTGAAGTTAAATCACCGAATACTGCCGGATGATTTTCAGCTACAAAATCGATATCAAAATTCAGTGTCGCCACTGTCGCGCTCTTGCCGTGGTTATTTTCAATATCAGGAAAAAACACAGACCTTAATGCCTAACCAATTCTGTTCTTGATGCCGACATGTGTATATAGGCAAAATAATGCAGGACAGGAACCCTTAAAACATAACCACACCTAAATACATTAGAAAAAATAGACCTCCTCTACC
>NZ_CEXWTU010000174.1:0-10906 GCF_982758155.1 Marinagarivorans sp.
GATAAGAAAGCCGATCTCTTCGCCTAATTGGATAAACTATTATTGCCTCGTCCCTCAGCACTGTAAAAGTATCGATTCTTTGCGCTAGATCAGAAAACAGAGAATTTATGCACGAATGCATTTGATAGCAATTCGCATTTGCGTTAGCATTGCGGTCTTTATTGAGATCAAACCCTTTAGGACTCCAAGATGACAAAGCACGTATTAGGTTTAGCCGTATTGGCGGCACTTTCTGGCGCGGCCCAAGCAGCGCCAACGGTTGACGAGATGTGGGACACCATTAAACGTCAGCAAAATGAAATTGATGCGTTAACCGCGAAGCAGTCGCTGACCGAGCAAAAAGTCGAAGCGACGGCTGATGCGGTGGATGCTGGTGGAAGTCAAGGTGGCCAGTGGTATAACAAAACCACGTTGGGTGGGTATGGCGAGCATCACTTCAATAATGTGCAAGGTGGTGGCGATCAAGTGGATGCCCACCGTTTTGTTTTATTCGTCAATCACGAGTACTCAGATAACGTGCGCCTATTCACTGAGCTAGAGTTAGAGCATAGCTTGGCCGGTGAGGGTAAGCCGGGTGAAGTTGAGCTAGAACAGGCTTATATCGAGTGGAAATACGCCGATAACCATGAAGTTAATATGGGTTTATTCTTGCTGCCCGTGGGCCTCTTGAATGAAACGCATGAACCAGATACTTTTTATGGCGTTGAGCGCAACGGTGTCGAGAAAGACATTATTCCTACCACTTGGTGGGAAACAGGCGTAATGATGAGCGGCCAAATTGTTCCTGGTTTTGGTTATGATTTTGCGGTTCACAGTGGTTTAGATACTAGTGCCGACAGCAGTATTCGCAGTGGTCGTCAAAAATCTGCAAAAGCGTCTGCCGAGAGCTTGGCCTACACAGGCCGTTTGAAGTACACCGGCGTTGCTGGGCTAGAGCTGGCGGCTACGGTTCAATATCAAGAAGATATGACCCAAGATGTTGCCTTAGAGGCCGAGAGTGGGTTGTTAACTGAGCTGCATGCGGTATACCAAACCGGTCCTTTCACCATCAAAGCTTTATATGCCGCTTGGGATGTTGACGGCGCCGATTACAAGGCTAAGGGCAGCGAGGACCAAGCCGGCTACTACGTAGAGCCTAGCTTTAAAATATTGGATAACCTGGGTGTTTTCGCGCGCTACAGTAATTGGAACACCATGCCAGATGCCGTTGCCATTAAAGACCGCGAAGATAAAGAAGCTATCGATTTAGGCATTAATTTTTGGTTGGTTGATCGTGTTGTGATTAAAGCCGATTACCAAATTGGCCAAAGTGATAACCTAAGCGACAGCTTAAACTTGGGTATTGGTTGGTCTTTCTAAACCGCCCAGTCAGTGTGCCCAGTAGGTGTGGAGTCATACTTAAAGTGTGACTTAAAGTATGAGTAAGGTGTGACTAATGTGTAGGGGTGCTATGACTCATTTTAAAAAGCTATGGTTAGTTTTAACCGTGATGAGCGCCCCTGTACTTTTGGGTTTATCGCCGGCGGCGATGGCAGAGCCGGTTTCTAAGCGTACGGCTTTTCTCGCGCAAGCTTTTAATGCCGATGCTGTGAGTAAACCAAAAACGCTGTGGTTAACCAAAGAGGTTAAGCAAGAATTAAAAAGCTTGTTTGATTACGAGTTGGGCGTTTTGCGCGTGCGTTACTGGGTGCAGGGCGATACGACCGCTTGGATTTTAGATGAAATCGGTAAAGAGCAACCCATCACCATGGGCTTGGCGGTTAATGCCCAAGGGGTAAAAAGCATACAGGTGTTGGAGTACCGCGAAAGCCGAGGCGGTGAAATTCAATACCCTTTCTTTACCGAGCAATTTGATCAAGCTGTTTTGCAGCAAGGCAAAAAAAAGCTCAAGCTTGACCGTCATATCGATGGCATTACAGGCGCTACGTTGTCGGTACGGGCGATGACGAAAGTCGCCAAAGTGGCTTTATTCCTCCATCAAAAAGTGATTGATACCGCGCAAAGCGCGTTGGCCAATCAATCCTAGTCCATAGCCGAGCGCTAAAGTTACTGCTAAAGTGGCGAAAATTCTTCTTCAGCACAGTTATTCTAAAGGTTTAGGCGTTATGAAAAAGCCGGTGAAGTTACGCAGGCAATTCTGGCGCTGGCACCGCCGTAGCGGTTTGTTAAGCCTTGTGGTGCTGGTTATTCTATGCGTCACCGGTGTGGTGCTTAATCACAGTGCGCACCTGCATATCGATCGTTACAAAGTACATTCACCGTTAGTGTTAAAGGCCTACGGTATTGATGTGCCCGAATTCAGTGGTGTTAAAGTCGGTGAGCATTGGGCCATCGCGATTGCCGGCGAGTTGTATTTGAACGGTGTCGTTTTAACGCCATGTCATGGGCGCTTGCTGGGCGTTTTGCATTCGGCTGCTAGCAACTTTTGGTTGGCGGCTTGCGAGCAAGAACTTATTTTATTAACGCCCGATAATCAAATCATCGAAATTATTGACGCCAATCTTGGTTTGCCTGCCCCGATTAAAGCGGCGGGCATGTGTGATGCCGAATTGTGCATTCAGCATGCACTTTCTGACGAACCTATGACGACCTATCGCGTGGACGTGGAGGCACTGGAGTGGTTGCCGGTATCGGCTTCAGTCTTCAGCCCGTTTACGTTAGCTGTATTGCCACAAGATCAGCAGGATTTTTATCGCCAGTTTTATGCCGGTGAAGATTTAACGTGGGAAAGGGTGGTGCTGGATATTCATGCCGCACGCTTTTTTGGTGCTGCCGGCCCTTGGATTTTAGACTTTTTTGTATTGTTGTTTTTGTTTATGAGCGGTAGCGGATTTTACTTGTGGTATTCCGCAAACAAGAAAACGTAGTCGTGATTAGCCATTGGCTAAAGAAACGGCAGGGTAATGCCAATAATCACGAGATAACGCGCGCCTTTGCCTATAAAGGTGAGGACGAAAAACGTGGCGAAGTTAATGCGCATCACGCCAGCCAATAGTGTTAACGCGTCACCGATTACCGGTAGCCAACTCAACAGTAATGACCATTTCCCGTATTTCTGAAAGCTATTCTGTGCTTTTTGTAAACTGGCGGCTTTAATGGGAAACCATTTGCGCGCTTGAAAATGCAAAAAGTAACGCCCTAATACCCAGTTCACACAAGCCCCCAAGGTATTTCCCGCGGTAGCGGCTAGCCAGAGTGCTGCCGGCAGGTATTCCTGCTGTAACAACGCGATTAACACCACCTCAGAAGACAGCGGCAGAAGTGTGGCGGCGAGGAATGCCGAGCTAAAAAGTGTGAAATAAACCATGTTGAGTGCTTGTTGTGTGGTAATTATTCAAGTGGGTTCGAAATAATCCTCGCCCAAAAGGCTAATTGATTATTTTTTGGGCATTCAAGCGTCAGGAACGCTTGCATAGCGCCCAGGAATGGCTTGAGCGGCCCAGAAAATGATCAGTTTGCCGGCCTATTTGTACATGGTTGAATGGTTACGTTGTGTGAAATAGTCACGAGTGTAAGGGGCGAGGAAGCAATATTTCATCCACTAATACTTTGATGTCGACTCCCTTACCTTCGTTGCTCAAAGCGTTACATACCCAGGCATGCGCCCCTTTAAGCGCCTCGATAAGAAAGCCGATCTCTTCGTCTAATTGGATAAACTCTTATTACCTCGCCCCTGATTCTCTAGTCGGCGCAATTATGCCATGATTCCCGCTTTGAAATAATCGGTAGGAACTATTGTGCTTAATCGCATCTGGATTAGCTTTTTTGTTATTGCTTTCGCCTCATCAGTTTATCAATTTGGCGTATTGGGGAATAGCGACATTTTTAAGCAAGTCGTGGAATCGTTATTTTCGATGTCCAAGGTGACTGTCGAGATTGCCATTGGGTTAATCGGTATTCTCAGCTTTTGGCTGGGCATGATGAAAATAGCGGAGCATGCGGGCATAGTGGCTAAAATAGCACAGATGATTTCCCCGCTATTTACGCGCCTAATGCCAGAGGTGCCTAAGGGGCATCCTGCTTTGGGCTCGATGACGATGAACTTGTCAGCTAACTTTTTAGGCCTAGATAATGCCGCGACCCCTTTGGGGCTTAAGGCCATGCAAGACTTGCAAAGCCTAAACCCTAATAAAGACGTTGCCAGTAATGCGCAAATTTTATTTTTGGTTTTAAATACCTCTTCGATTACTTTATTCCCGGTTACCGTTTTTGTTTATCGTGCGCAGCAGGGCGCTGCTAACCCTACGGATGTTTTTATCCCGATTTTACTTGCAACCTTTTGCTCTACCATGGCGGGTTTGCTGGCGGTTTCGATGGTGCAAAAAATTAATTTATTGCAGCGTACTGTGTTGCTGTATTTGGGCGGTGCAATTGCTTTAGTGGCTAGCTTGGCGGGCTACTTCTCCACCTTAACTGCCGACGTATTAGCGGAGCAATCGTCGTTGCTTGGTAATGGTTTAATATTGACTACCTTGATGCTGTTTATTGGAGTCGCGTCGTATAGGCGGGTTAATGTTTACGATAGTTTTATAGAAGGCGCCAAAGAAGGTTTTGAAACGAGCATTAAATTGATTCCTTATTTGCTGGCCATGTTATGTGCCATTGGTGTGTTTCGCGCGAGTGGAGCGCTAGATATTTTGGTGGAGGGTATACGTTGGCTGGTTTTTGCAGCCGGTTTTGATACCCGCTTTGTGGATGCGCTGCCCACAGCCTTTATGAAACCCCTAAGCGGTTCGGGCGCAAGAGCGATGATGATTGAAACTATGAATAATAGCGGCGCGGATTCTTTTGCCGGCCGTTTAGCTTCGATTATACAGGGCTCCACTGAGACGACTTTTTATGTGTTGGCGGTTTATTTTGGCTCGGTTGGTATTCGTTATGGTCGTCACGCGGTGAGCTGTGGTTTGATTGCTGACTTTGCCGGAATTTGTGCGGCTATTGGGGTGTGTTATTGGTTTTTTGGCTAGGGCAAAGCCGGTCTCACTTCGACCGGCTACGGGTAACCCCTTTAGCTGCAACCACAAATTAATGGGTATTGAGTGGTGTTTTCGGCGATGGTTGGAATGTTTAAAAATTCGGTTAATACCGATTCGGCAGTGCAAAAGGCACCTTCAACCCAGGCTTGATCATTCGAGTAGGCCGAGCCGATAATAAAAACATTCGAGTTTTCAACGCCGGCCATACGCCCCGGAGTGCGAATTTTTTGCATCACATCACAGATATCATAATGTGCCGCCCAGGCATGGTAGCCTGCGCCAAAAGGGTTTAATCCCCAGTTCATAAATACGGTTTCGACAGGGTCGGGGATCTCGCTGGCTTTGTTGGGGTCGCTGAAGTGTACTTTAGCGAGCTGTAATTTCAGCATGCGCATCATTTCTGGCGAGGCCTTTGCTGCGCCGTTAAGCGGTTGATAATCTTGGCTTAGGGGCACTGTTCGGCGTGTATTAGTTGGCAGCTCAAGTTCTTCCCAAAACTGGGTGAATCGCATGTCGTCGTAGGACGCAAGCATGCCGTAGACCTTGTCTTTATCTTTCACTTTCCCTATTGCGTTGTTGCCAAAATAATACACTTGCCGCAAGGGCAGGTCTGTTATTGTTGGGCCAAAGACATTGTCGCTATTGCCTTTGTTAACCAGGTCGGGTTTGTAGGTAACTTGGGCATCTTGCCACCAGGGTTTTTTAAAGAACATGGCAATTTTATAGGAGGGCTGCTCGATAACCGATTGCAAATAATTTTGTACATTGCTGGCATTTAAAAAGTCAGATTGATTATCGGTTAATGTTTGATAACGGGTGGCGCGCGCGACCAGTTCGAGTGCGTTAGGCGACATGGCTAAAAACGCATAGTCTGTACCGTATTGCGCAGGAATGGCTTTGTCGGGCGAGGCGCTGGTGCCAAGCATGAAACGTGTTTTTTGCGGGTAGGCATTGTCGTGCCAAATGGAATGTAAGCGTGTGTTTTTACTGACCTTAAAACCAATTTTATTACTCAACGCAGCTTGTTTGCAGGCTTGGTAGAGCGCTACAAATAAACTTGAATAACCTGTTGATAGTGTTTTGAAGGCTCCGCCTGGTGCAAATTCACCGTTGTACACAGCTGCATTGGCCGCATTCCAATTGATAACATTAGAGCTATAACCACCGGCATCGGCTGCATACTGGAAGCCTTCGTTACCGGCTTGGTCATAAAAGATATTCCAGTAACCGATATCTCCTGTGTTGTCGCCGCTGTGATAAACATAAGAGCCATTATCAAAATGAGCACTGAGTTTACCATTTTGATAAAACTTACACTGTTCTACCCGCGTTTTAACGGCATTACCCTCGGTGATTAAATTTGAAATATTACCAATTAAATAGTCGGCAGGTTTGGCATTGTTGCCGGGGGTATTGTAGGGCGCAAGAACTTCTTGCCCGTTAACGGTTGTGCCTAAATCCTGTGAATAAAAATGTTGGCCTCTAAGATAAAATAAAGGGTTGTCTGTGGTTTTGAAATCAATAGTTTTACTGTTGAGTGGCTCGCCATTTAAACTTAGTTTATCGATGCTTAAGCTGACCAGCTGATGGCCGCTGGCGTCGGTTGGATTCCACTGAATAAAGCGCATGCCGCCCACTTCAATGTAGGCTTGATTGGGGTCTTTTTTGTAGTGGTAGCTACAAATTCGGCCGGCCGGTGTTCTATCGCCTTGCCCGTTGGCCTCGTAATCGTAGTTGCCCCATTCATAAATGTGTACTTTGTCGTTCGTGCCTAAAGTCCCGCCCGTGAGTAAGCGCCAAGCGCTATAAAGTCCACCCGGACCGCCACCAAAAATACTATATGTTGCCATTTTTAAATCCTAATACTCTAATACTATGTTTTCTGGCCCCTAAGCGTGGGTTGCAACTTAAGGGCGAAATTACGGCGAGGAATGAAATAATCACGATAGCGAAAACCTTTGAAAAATTGTTGAAAGCCCAACAGGGCTGCCGCCGATAGCTCTTAAATCGTAATGTTTCATTCGTACCTCTTACTGCGTTTAAATGAGTGTTTCAATACCGTGGAAGTTTTCGTAAAAATTAAGTGTGAAAATAGAGCCAGCTTCTGGGCTAAAAGAGTCATCATCGAGCCATTGTTGAATGTGCCGGCATTGGTCTTCAGTGCCTTGCCAATGTAGTTTTACCAACCGCTCAATAGGCTTTGGCGTGAGTGTCATGGTGAGTTCCCGGTGGCCGCGGCGAACACAGAGCTCGACAGGGGAGGCTTGATTGGCGACCCATTTAAGTGCTCTTGTGGAAAAGGCAAAATGGTTGATTGAAATAATAATGTCGCCAGGGGCAATACCGGCTTGCCCAGCTGCGCTTGTATCGGCAACGCCATAAATGGTTGGCTCACCCTCGGTGATGAAAAATAGCCCGAGATAAAAACCGGCTTGCCACTCGGGGATTAACCCCAGTTGACGGAATTGATCGGGTGTTTCAAGTGCTGCCGGTTGTGTAATTTGCTGTTCAATATCGCCACCTAAACCGGCGTGCCGCTCATTAAAAAAATCAATAATGTCTTGCGTGCTATAGCCCACATATCCTGTGGGCGCTTGTTGTTGCGGGCCAAAAAAAACGTGATAAAAATCACTGAATGCATAATCGAGTGTATCGTTGTAATTAAGGCGTAGCGTGGTATCTAAGCCAAATGCAATGAGCATCCCTTTGTCGTAATAGTCGATACTGTTGTTAACGCGGCCAGGGTATTTAGCGTGGTTCATGTAGGTGGCTAAAGACGAGTCGGTGGCACTAACGCGTTTGTAAGCGGGTTGTTGGCTAAGGTGTTGGTAGTAGTTGGCAATGGCGCTAAAAAATTGTGTTGGGCTATAGGACTTAGCGCGGGTGCTAATGAGAAATTCGTAATAGCGGGTAAAGCCCTCGGCCATCCATAGGCCTTCGGTAAAACAGCCATCACTGAGTGTTAAGGCTAATTGCCCTAGCGGCGCTGGGCGCAGGCGACGAACATTCCAGGCGTGAAATAATTCGTGCGTGCAAACGCGGATTCCATTAGCAAACTGGTCGGGGTCGATAAAAACATTGGGGCCTAAACCGCTCATGTTGCTGGTTAAATGTTCTAGCCCCCAGTCGGCCTGTGGGTTTAAGGATAAGAAAAAGGTGTAATCGCTAAAGGGGAATTCGTTAAAAATGTTGTAGGTTTTTTCCACGGCCACACAAAGTTGATCAACAAATTTATGCACGGTTTCTTCGAACCCAATACCCTGGTCTACAAACACAAAATAAAATGGGGTGTTTTGAATAACACGCTTTAATAGTGTGAAATTACCGAATACGACGGGCGTATCTAACAGCTGTTCATAGCTTGGGTATAGCCAGCTTGGCTGTTGTTCAATTTGCTGTGCGCCAGAGGGGTGATGAAAGCGCCAGCCCTGCGGGAGGTTGTGGTAGCTCACTTGGCATGGGCCTAAATGCGCGGGTGTGTAGAGGTAGCGGGTCCCAACTAAAATGGTGTAATCGCTATCGACTAGACCCACAGCATCGCCTAAGTCTGGTTCGTAGCACGAGGCGGTATAGCGAACGGTTAAGTGCTCGCTGCAGGATTTGATTAAGTATTGATTGAACCCTTTACGCTCGACGGTGAGGGCTGTATTGCTATCTTCATTACTCGCGTTTAACGCAAAGATGTCTCGTCCGTAGGCCGCAAAGGCGTAATCCCCCGGAACCCACCTGGGGGCTTCCAGCACCACGTCGCCCTGCGCTATGGGGCCGATAATAGTCATTTCCACGGTAATCTCGTGCGCCATCGGGTGAATGGTCACGTCATAGCGAACGGTTGGGTTGGTCTGTGTCATCGAGCATACCTGCGCATGTAGGTCATATAGGCAGGCTACAACAGTGCGTTCAAATGCGGTATTACGCGATATTACCAAGCCTGTTCGATTGAGCAGTTCAGCGCGTTAATCGCATTCGTGTTAGGGGTGGGACAATAATAGTTTGTCCAATTAGACGAGGGCGCATGCCGTGGCCTATAGGACATAGGTCAGTAGGGCAACCGAGGCATGTAACGCTTTGAACAACGAAGGTAGGGGAATCGATATCAAGTATTAGTGGATGAAATATTGTTTCCTCGTCCCTTACATTGTGTTCGAAGAGTGAGTTGATTCCGTAATGGCCACGCTGGCGCGAATAGGATTGAGGTCTGCACCTTATTCATGCAACATGCAGTCGGCCTTAAGTTACAGCCTTTAAAAGTTTCAACGCGTGTGGTTTCCGCTGCCCTAAAGGCGATGATTATCAGAGAGCATGAATGAAGTTTTATTGTTTAGATGAATGGTTCAAGGCGTTGCCTAAAGATGCGATGGTGTGTACGCCAAACCAGCGTTTGGCGCGGTTTTATCAAGCGCAATATCAGCGTTATCAGCTAGCGCAGGGGCATCAACAGTTCTCGCCTTTAAATTGCACCGCTCTGGAGCTTTGGCAAACTGAGCTGTGGCGTAAGGCATGCTTGTTTTTGCCGCAGTGCGCGCAAGCGGGGGTTGCGCTTTCGGCATTGCAAAAGCGTATTCTTTGGCAAGATATTCTCAATAATGATGAAAGCCTTTGGTCCGCTGGTGATGTGTTGGATAGCGCGCTAGAGGCCCATAAGTTACTGGCAGCGTGGGGTTTGGATGTAGATGAGGTTGATGCCGCTACCGATGAGTTTGAACTATTTAAACGCTGGCATGATGACTACAGCCTTCAATTAACGGCCTTAGCGAAAAGCCAAGATGCGCCGGTTATTTTGGATGAGCAAAGCGCGCAGGCGGCACTTTTTGAAGTGATCAGTAGTGGCGAGCTGAATCAATTATTGCCTGCCAGTGTGATATTCACGGGCTTTGATCAGTGGTCTGTTCCTTTGCAGCGATTCGAAGCTTCACTGATTGCGGCGGGTATTGAATGTACTCAGCAGCAGGTATTGGCTACCGCCGATAATAATGCTCGCTACGCGGTATTGCCCAGCCCCAAGCATGAATTATTTGCGGCGGCGCAGTGGGCGTTGCAGCAAAGTGAGCAGGGGCATTCGGTTGCGGTGGTTATCCCGGAGCTAGGCCAACGTTTGGCAGAAGTTGAACGCGTCTTTCAGCAAGTGTTCGAGCCTGCATCGCTGCTGCCCAACGCGAGCTTTGATGCCAGCCTTATTAATATTTCCTCTGGGCGTGCGTTGGCGCAGTGCCCTATTGTGAGTTGCGCTTTGCGCTTGCTTGGGTGGTCTGGCCAAAGCGTACCCATTACAGAGCTAAGCACTTGGGTGTTATCGCCAATGGTTGGCGCCATTGCCGATTTGCCCGCTCGAACCGCACTCATGGCCGAGCTGGCCAGCAAATACACATCGGCCAGCCTTGCGCAGTTAAAAGCGGCTGTCGCGCAGCGCAATAGTGCAGCACAAGAAGCTAATTTACCGGTTTTGCTCGAGCATTTTTACGGGCTGCTGGAGGCTGTTCATAAAAACCTAAATGCACAAAAAAAGAAGCGCCAGGCACCTTCGGCTTGGCGAGAGACTTTTCAATTGCGTTTGCAAGCTTGGGGTTGGCCGGGCAGCCGCACTTTAAACTCTACCGAATATCAGCAGCACGAGCACTGGCTGCAGGCGTTAGAAAATTTTGCCGCGCTGGATAATGTGGTTGCCAGCACAGAGGCTAGTCGTGCTTTGCAGCTGTTAACGCAAGTGGTTAAAACACCTTTCCATAAGCAAACACCGCCGGCTAAGGTACAAATATTGGGTGTGCTTGAAGCGGCAGGGCAGTTGTTCGATGGTATTTGGTGGCAGGGGTTGAATAGCCATACTTGGCCAGAAGTCTTAAAGCTGAACCCTTTATTACCGGCTGCCTTACAGCGCGAACAAAAAATGCCGCGCAGTAACGCCAGTGCCGAGCTGGCCTACGCGCGATCTA
>NZ_CEXWTU010000175.1:0-10894 GCF_982758155.1 Marinagarivorans sp.
GGGCCTGCAGGGAGGCAGGTTATTAGAATAACGCATGGAGCAGTTATCGATCGGCATTCTTATCAAGGCGCTGAAAGGGGCGCATGCCGGGGCATGTAACGCTTTGAGCAACGAAGGTAAGGATGTCGATATCAAGCATTAGTGGATGAAATATTGTTTCCTTGCCCCTTAATAGGTTGTTGAGCGCACACACAACCACAAGAAACATTTAGGCTCGGTACTGGTCGCTACCTGTGTTGAAGCCGCATCAGTATCACTGGTTATTTCGGCCGAGGTGATTTTACCGTTACCGTCTAAATCAAAGGCACCAAAAGCCCCATAATATTGAATATACTCTTCATCGGTAAGCTTGCCGTCAGCATTGGCGTCTAACTTAGAAAAGCGCGCACGTACAATTAGCGCCCTCTTCTTTGCATCCAGTAATGCATACTCTTGCATACTCACCTGCCCATCGCCGTTATCATCCATATGGCTAAACATTTTTTCACGCTTCTGGCTAATTTCATCCACCGAAATAATACTATCGCCATTGGTATCGTATTTTGCCATTAACCACTGCTCTGTTTGCTTGCTCGCAGCATCTCGGTCATCGGCCGAAGACGCTGTGCTCCAAGCGATTGCCAGCAATAGCACCAACAAGACACTAAACTTAAAGCCCAGTGCTAAGCCTCGATGTCGAGATGTTCGTGCATGGAAAGGTAATTCCCACTCCAAGGGTAATGTGCTGCGCGAGAAAACAGAGGCTGCCGTCGATTGGCGTATAAAAGGTAAAAGCAGAAACGATTTGAGAGTGAAGCGAAAATTAGACATCAGTACAACCCACAACAATAGACTACAGCTTGATTGTAATGGGTTATACCGGTCAATACATGACAAAAGTCATACTTTATGCTGATAATTTAATTTATTTGGCACTTAAGAACCAGATTCGGCGTTTTTTTCCTCTCTGACTTGACGTCATTTTCACCACAAGCTGCATTATTTGTAACTATTCAGCCATGCTCAGATAGGCCGGCAAATTGATCATTTTCTGGGCCGCTCAAGCCATCCCTGGGCGCTATGCAAGCGCTCCCGACGCTTGAATGCCCAGAAAACAATCAATTCGCCTTTTAGGTCGGCATTATTTTTAACCCACCTGAATAGTTACCATTACTTCAACATCAAAGCAACGATCGACGATGATACCAACCTACCGGTTTAGCATGCTTTTCAACATCATTCTCCACACCTAAAATTAACGAGAACAATGCCATCCTAACCAACACTCCATTATCCGCCTGTCGAAAAATCGCTAAGTTAGGGTTTTGATTAAGGTCGTTATCGAGCTCATTGGCATCAGCACGCGAGTCGCGAGGTAACGGATGCATAATGACGGTATTAGGCTCGCAGTACTGCGTATAAATCGCTTGATTCAAACGAAAACGTCCGCGATAAAGATCGGCTTCTTCTTTACTGCTAAAGCGCTCTTCTTGAATCCGTGTTGAATACACAATATCAACATCGCGAATACTGTTGGATAGGTCCGACGAGATCGTGACGCGGTGCCCCGCCTCGCGTAAATGTTCAATGTATTTCTCTGGCATCGCCAGCTCGTCAGGCGAGACCAAAACAACCTGAACCTCTTTAAATAGGGCCAGTAAACGGCACAAGGAATGCACGGTACGACCATGTTTCAAATCACCGATCATGGCAATGCGTAAACTATCGAGAGAGCGACCCTTATCCTCTAATTCCTTACGGATAGTATAAAGATCTAGCAACGCTTGACTCGGATGCTCATTAGCACCATCACCACCGTTAATTACGGGCACACGGCTCGCCTCGGCGAATTCAGCCACAGAGCCAGGCTCTGGATGGCGCATGCAAATCACATCGCTGTAACCGGATAACACGCGTGCGGTATCGTACAGAGACTCCCCTTTTGCGATTGCAGAGCTTTGGAAACCTGTGGTTTCACGAACATTTCCGCCCAGCAGGTTAAACGCACAACCAAAGCTTACCCGTGTTCGCGTGCTGGGTTCAAAAAACATATTACCCAGAATGGCGCCCTCTAACACACGCGTAACCTTGGCCCGCGAAGCGTAAGGTACCATCGAGTCTGCAACGCCAAATACACGTTCGATATCGCACCGCTCAAACTGATCAACCGATAACACATGAGAACCTAAAAACTGCATGGCAAACCCTCTATAGAACAGTAATAGCAAATACGCTGAGCACAATCTCGGCGTATTTTAGCCTCGAGTTCGATTAGCGCAAGGGGATGACAGGAATTTAGATCGACATGCAACCTGCCGGCTGACGCAAAAACAGCCTTGTTGATACTGGCGACAAGCCACCCACCTGTTGACTCAAGCGACATAAGGGGCGAGGCAATAATAGTTTGTCCAATTAGGCGAGGGCTCCTGCTTTCTCAGCAAGGCGCTCGAAGGGGCGCATGCCGGGGCCTATAGGACATAGGTCATTAGGGTAACGCATCGGGGCAGGAGCCCCTTATTAGACATTGCAGGAGCATAATGTCGTGGAGCAGTTACCGAGGCATGTAACGCTTTGAGCAACGCTGCTGAGGAGGCAAGAGGCAAGTATTATTGGATAAAGTATTTTTTTCCTCGGCCCTAAACCAACAACACACTATTGATTTCCCCAAAAAGCGTACAGAGTTGCGCAACACCAGCTACTCTTAAAAGGACACCAACACATCGATTCACGACTACGAGACTGACTGTGACCGCCGAGAGCCCAAAACACCTCATAAAATACGTCAGCGCTGACGCAGGCCTCGCCATACTTCGCTCACAAAGCTTGCTATGGAGTAGCCCCAATCATTATTCATCTCCTTTTGAGATGAATGGTAAATGCGCCATTCCATTTAGCAGCAAAGAACTACTTGATGCTGCCGTGAAGCTATCAACTTCACTTATTTTCAGTGATGAAAAACCAAAAGGCGACACTCCGCTAATAACAGCCATTAACCGATGGCGCGATGAGGGCCGTTTTAATTCACCGCAGGAAGCTGAAAACGTATTAAAAGATCTACTCAACCGAATGGTCTCGCAGAAAGAAGAGCAGCTACATGCCTCTTTACAAAAGTGGCAAATGTTTGTTGAATCGGTACGTACCTGCTGTTTTTGTGCATCGCCAGATCTACCGACGGCCTGGGATAGATTTGCGGACCAGCATAAAGGCATCGCCATTAGCGTAATACCCGATGCCGAGAATGGCTTAGAGCAGGTTCAGCGCGTGCAATACACCAACGAGCGCCCACAACTAACTACCCTTAAAGAACAACTCAATCAGCTACTCTATAACCTGGCCGTTAACCCAAGCCAACGCTTCCCTAAAAACCTACTATCAAAGCCCAGCTTTTTATCGGAAGAGCGCGAATGGCGAGCATTAATGCCAAAAAACGCATCATTTAGAAAAACAGACGACCCCTGTAGGGATGAAAAAATGTTAACCAAAGGTAGTATACGAGCCGTGTACCTTGGTATTAACAGCGATGAAGCTACGCGAAATGCCGTTAAAGCCGCATGCAGCAGCTTGGACAAGCCCCCCAAGCTTTATCAAATCGCTATTGCTAAGAGTCACTTCAAACTAGAGGCCGCGCCCATTCCTTGAAGCACTTGTTTAGCTTTACCTTGATTTACTTTGCTTTGTTTTGCTTTGTTTTGCTTAAACAGTTTCAGAAGTCGCTTTAACGCTAAGGGGGTTCGCCTGCCAACCTTCGGTAGAATTACGGTACATCACCTGGCACGCCATGTTCTGAGGATAATCAGGATTTTCAATTTTTTCTATTTTATCGATCAACTTATTCGCAGCTACTTCCGCCATTCGACGATTTGGCTGCTTAACTGACGTGAGTGCTGGCCACGACTGGCTCGCTAACGGCGAATCATCATACCCCGCGATAGCCAATGCTTGAGGGACCTGAATATTGAGGTCGTGTGCTACCGAAAGCACTCCTGCCGCCATATCATCATTGCTGCAAAAAATCGCCGTTGGACGAATCGGCATTTGCAATAGGACTTTTCCAGCAGCAACCCCGGAACTGAACTCGTAAGTACCATCCATAACATAGAGTTCGTCAAGCGCTAAGCCATGGCTCAGTAAGGCGCGCTTATAACCTTCATAACGCGTAATTGTAGACAAACAATCAGGGTTTCCGCGAACAAAGGCAATTGTTTTATGTCCTTGCTGAATGAGGTGGCTGGTCAGATCGAACGCTGCTTGCTCGTCATCACACAAAATCTCAGAAAAACCATCGTATTCTTCTCGCGGCGTAATCCGGACATAAGGCTTCCCTAAGCGCTTCATTAATGAGGTTAATGAAGGCATGCAAACTAAGGGGGGCACCAAGACAAAACCATCGACATTCATATAGCGCGCCTTATGCTCTACCTGCGCCAATATTTGCTCCGGCGAACCCTCACAAGGCTGCATAAGCAGCGAGTAATTACGCATTGAGCAGTGATCCAATAGTCCGCTTTGCAATTGATGCAAATAATAAGCACCCACATCGCAATACAGCATCGCAACCAAATATGAACGCTTTGAAGCCAAGCTACGCGCGGACAAATTGGGATAATAATTTAAATCCGACATCGCCTGCTGGACGCGTTCACGAGTCACTTGCCGAACATTGGCTTCGTTATTAATGACTCGAGAAACGGTTTTCTTAGACACGCTGGCAAGACTGGCCACATCATTAATCGTCGCCTTGGCTGGCTCAATTTCGGTCATAAAACTTCAAACCCTTAATACAAAGATACATTTATTTTTATAACAACGGACCTCCACTGTCGGCCACAGATGACTCGAACAAAGAAGGTCGCACACGGGCATCGTGGAGGTAAAAGCTCTTTTTACACAGCGTCGCATTCTAAAGAATCAAACCCGCGCAAAAATAAAGAAAACGGCTGTTTGCGATCTACTCGCAATTATTTTATCGGCATTCGTGACAACCCTCACAAGACGAGAAAAGAGCCTCTTGAATGACACCCCTGTCAACAAGGTGCCCACCTCCGACTAACGACAAAAGCGTCACGTAAGTAGGAACAACGAAGGCGGCGCCACGACGGAAACATAAATCCCTCCTCGGAGATATCAGAATGAGAAATTATCATCCAGCGTCAAATTACTGTCTCCCCGCCCCCAACCATCCTTATTAATTCAGTCTCAACCGTAAACTCACGCTCATTCACGCTGAAGCTAGCTATAGTTAATGAAGGAATTAGCGAAATGATCACATATTTATGCCGAGCGTTTATCGAGGCTTGCTGTGATTAACACGTATTGAACAATCGCAGGAGTCAGCGTCTTGTAATGTCGCGTTTAATTAATCGGTCGGCCCCCCTACTGAACCAACCTACCCTCCCAATTTTAGTGGGCATAATCACCTGCACATTAAGTTTTTTGCTTTACAGCTTAGTTTCAGAACAAAACCGTAAAGAGCAAGAAAAAATGCTGCATTTTTATGCACAAGGACTCAGTAACGACATCAGTAAAGACCTACATCAACGCGCGCGCTCATTGCAACGCTTAACCTATCGCTGGCCCGTGCACCAAGGCTTGAGCAAAGCCGAATTCGAGGCTGATGCACTCAATATCGTAAAAGATGAACCGGGGTATCACGCCATTGAATGGGTCGATACCAACCTCGTCGTACGCTGGGTTGTGCCGCTAGAGGGAAACCGCTCAATACTTGGCCTTAATCTTTCAGAAGAGCCTGAACGAAAAGCGACATTAGAAAAAGCCTATAAGCATGCCATAACCACCATGACACCCCCCACTCCTCTCGCGCAGGGAGGTACGGGTTTGCTCATGTATTTCCCCATTTTGACAAATAGTGATTTCGAGGGGTTTATCGTTGCCGTATTTCAAACAGAAACATGGTTAAAAGCGGTTATAGAACAATCAATTGAACAACACCAAATCAATAAATTTAATATTTATATCTCGCTAGCGGGGAAGAGTATTTACGGTGAAAAGCTCACAGAAGGAAAGGCATTAAACGCCGCCATTACCCGTAACATGTACAATCATGAACTCGTCATTTCGTTATCTACATACACACAAAGCTTTGATGCTAGCATGCATCAAATGCCCTTAACGCTTCTAGCAACAGGACTCATCTTCTCGCTACTGTTATCGGGCATAGCCTATTTGCTGCAGCGTACTTCACTGCATATAGTCGGAATAAAGAAATCCAAAATAGACCTTCAAAAAGAAAAACAGCGCCTCGCCAGTATTATTCAAGGTATCAACGCGGGCACTTGGGAGTGGAATTTACAAACGGGCGAAGCCATCGTTAACGATACCTGGGCGCAGCTGATTGGTTATACCCTTGAAGAATTGCAACCCATAACGATCAAAAGCTGGGAAGAACTGACTCATCCAGAAGATTACCCAATATCTTTAGAGAAGCTCGTTGCGCACATTAAAGGGCAAACCCCGCTTTACGATGTGGAAATTCGCATGCGCCACAAAAATGGTACGTGGGTATGGATACAAGATACCGGTCAGGTTATTACCCACTCAAAAGATGGGCGCGCCCTAATGATGTACGGCACGCATACCGATATTTCCGCAAGTAAAAAAACAGCCTACGAGCTGTTAATGACCAATCAAAAACTACAGAAAACACTCAACCAAGCCAACGCAATGGCAACCGAAGCCGCTATTGCTAATAAAGCCAAGAGCGAGTTTTTAGCGAGCATGAGCCATGAAATTCGCACACCAATGAATGGAATTATTGGCATGCTGAGTTTGCTTATGCGTGAGCACTTAAACGACAAGCAAGACCACTTCGCGACACTAGCCCTTAATAGCGCAAAATCACTTCTCACATTAATAAATGACATACTCGACTTCTCTAAAATTGAAGCAGGAAAAATGGAACTAGAGGACATTAGTTTCGATATCCATAAATTCTTTGGCGAAACTACCGCTCCCCTCGCTTTACGAGCACAAGAAAAAGGCCTAGAACTGGTTATTGACTACAGCAGTATCCCCAGCTGCAAAGTCATTGGCGATCCAGGACGATTACGTCAAGTCATCATAAACCTTGTGGGCAACGCCATTAAATTCACAGAGACCGGGTTTATAAAAATATCCCCAATACTCACTATTGAAGGAGAGTCAGCAGAACTCAAATGCAGCATTACGGATACCGGCATTGGCATCCCCAACAATAAATTATCATCTCTGTTTGAAAGCTTTACTCAAGTCGACACCAGCACAACACGGAAATACGGGGGCACCGGCCTAGGCCTAGCTATTTGCCTTAAGCTCTGCCATCTAATGAACGGTAGAATTGTTGTTTCCAGCGAAATAAATCAGGGCTCTAACTTTACCTTTTACGCACAATTAAAAAGCAGTGCAGAAAAAATAAAAGAGCTTCCCTGGATCGATTTAAGTTCGCATCACATTTTAGTCGTCGATGGCTGCGAACCACAACGCAAGCAAGTGGTTTCCATGCTCCATAGCTGGCGAGCCAAAACTTTCGAAGCTGTAGATAGCGAAAGTGCACTGAAAATATTGAATTCACAACACGGCAGCATAGATTTGGCCATCATTAACAACCAACTGCCTTCTAGTAGCGGTACGCAACTCAGCCTTCAAATTGCACAGCTTCCCAACTACCAAAATCAGTTACGTATTTTACTGGCAGGACAAGGCGAGCGCGGAAGCCATCAAGACTTCGCCAACCTTGGTTTTCATGCAAGCCTCACCAAACCGATTTCACCATCTGATTTATTCAACATAATCATGAATTTATTAACGGGGAATTATAGTGGCGGCAGCTTTATTTCGATTGCAACCAATACCATTAGCGAAGAAAGTAGTCGTATAACAGAAAGAACCTGCCGTGTATTACTCGTTGAAGATAACCCCATTAACCAGGAGGTTGCACAAGGCCTACTACAAGATTTAGGCTTAACCGTTACTCTCGCCAACAATGGTAACGAAGCCATACGTGCGCTAGCAACAGCCCCTGCAAACATACCGCCCTTTGAGGCCATTCTAATGGACTGCCAAATGCCGGTTATGGATGGTTATGAAGCCACTCGGCAAATTCGAGATAATGCCGCGGGTAAAAAATACCAAAGCATTCCCATTATCGCCATGACAGCCAACGCCATGACTGGAGATAAAGAAAAATGCCTACAAGCTGGTATGAATGACTACGTGAGTAAACCCATCGATCCAGATGCCCTAGAAAAAGCTTTACGAGCCAACCTAACACTGGACGCGTCATCGGAAGCCCTTGCCGCCACAAATACAACCCCAGCCACCATCCCTAAAGCGATAGAAAAAGAACCACAAGTGCCTTCGAGTCAAGCGCCGAAAAATGAAGCCATAGGTGATGATCAAGATCCCATATGGGATAAAGCGGCCATTCTAAAACGAGTAAAAAACCGCGACGACCGGTTAATGCGATTAATCACAATGTTCATGGAAGATATGCCAGAAAAAATACTCGACGTGAAGAGTGCAGTAGAAAAAGAAAACTACCAAGACGCGAAAGCCTTCACGCACAACATTAAAGGCGTATCAGGAAATTTAGGCGGCGTGCAACTACAGAAGAAATGCGCAGAATTCGAAGGTTATTTATTAGCTAACGATAAAGCCGCCATTGAAAACTGCCTACCCTCATTACTGGAGGCCTTCAGTACTTTTTGCACGGCATTAGAAAACCACAAAGCTAAGGGGCGAGCATAAAATGACCACTCAATTATTTTTTAGGCGTAATATCCAACAAAATACTTTTTAGCTTATATTTTTTATCAATGATTTTTTTGTCAGCCAGCAATGCTTTCTTATCGAGTTTTGGCCCGACATATACCCGGTAATGCAGCCCTTTCGACGTTTTAGCATCACGTAAAAAAGCATGGTAACCATCCTCGATTAAACGATCCCTGAAAACCACGGCTTTTTGTTTTTCGCTGTAACTAATGACCTGTAGCACCCAACCGTTGGGAACGCCATTATCATTTAATGTAGGACCGGCGGGTGTTTCGGGTTCGGGTAAGGTTTCATCGGGAATAAACATCTGCTCGGGTTCTGGCGCGGGAGAAAGCACTTCAGGCGCCTTAGCCACAATAACAGGCGCTATATTAATCGTCGGCATGGGAGGCACCTGGGTTACAGTGCTTACGGGCGTAATCGTTTGCCGGTCAAATAACACGGGAATAAAAATTACGGCAATTGCCAATAAGACAATGGCGCCAATCAGTCGCTGCTTTAAACCGTCATCCATATCACTAACCCGCCTACCGCTTGAACCATTATGGCCTTACTTCAACCATTTAACCCTCGCTGTAGCTTAACGCCTCAGCAACCGTGAAGAAAGAACCAAAAACTAAGATCGGCTGATCCACTAAATTTGAGGCCCTTAACCCATCGAGCTGAGTCGCTACAGAACCGCCAAGTGTTATTGCCTGAGTGCTCACGCGTAAACCGAGAAGTACATCCGCAATGATTTCTGGTTTCGCTGACCGAGAATTATCATCCAATTGCACACAATGCCAATGGGTTACCCAGGGCACTAATGGCGCTAAAACACCGCTTAAGTCTTTATCCCCCATTATCGCAACAATCGCGCGCAATGGCTTACAGCCTCGGCGCTGTAACTGGGAGGCTAACAATTTTGCGGCCGCAGGATTATGCGCAACATCCAGCAATAGGGTCAAATTATCGGTAGGCAATAACTGCATTCGTCCTGTCAACTGAGCAGACGCTACAGCTTCGACAATTTTAGCCTTTGAAGGCAAACAACCTTCCAGCTCACACACCTGTAGGGCGGCGGCAACGCTCTGTAAAGGTAAACCGACACCACTAATATCGACGCTTATCCCTGCACGGGTATACAGCGCTTCGTTGGCCACACCAAAATCTTTACCCCACCACAAAGAGGGGCAACGCAATTGCTCTGCATATTTTTGTACAGACAAAGGCGGAGAATCATCAGCACACACCAGCGGCGTATCCGCTCGACAAATACCGGCTTTTTCGCCACCAATTGCTTCGCGTGTAGAGCCCAACCACGACTCGTGATCAATGGCCACAGATGTAATTACGGCGACACTTGGAGCGACAATATTAACGGCATCTAAGCGCCCGCCCAAACCCACCTCTAGCAACCAATAGTCCAAAGGCTCACGATTAAATATATCCATCGCCGCCAAGGTTCCAAACTCAAAATAGGTCAGCGATATATCGCCGCGAGCTTCATCAATACGCGCAAAGGATTCACACAGCTGCACGTCAGTTACCGCTTCGGCTTGCAACCGAACACGCTCGTTGTAACGCAAAAAATGCGGCGATGTATAAGCACCAAAACGTTTGCCGCCCGCCTTGAGTAACGACTCGAGCGCAGCCACACAACTTCCTTTACCGTTAGTACCGGCAATGGTAATTACGCGCGCTTTCGGCGAAAGAACACCTAAGCGCTCTGCAACAATTCGAACACGCTTCAACCCCAAGTCGATAGCCGAAGGATGATGACTTTCCTGCCAGGCCAACCACTCAGGTAATGTACTAAAACGTTCCGGCATTAGGCGGCTGGCTGTTCTTGATGGGTCATTTTTGCCAATAATCGCGCTATGGTATCGCGCATTTCACTGCGGTGAATAATCATATCAATAGCGCCGTGCTCCAATAAGAACTCTGCACGCTGAAAACCCTTAGGCAACTTTTGACGAATGGTTTGCTCAATAATATTCGGGCCGGCAAAGCCTGCACGCGAACCAGGTTCTGCCGCATTAATGTCGCCCAACAAAGCTAAACTCGCCGAAACGCCACCGTACACAGGGTCTGTCATTACCGAAATATAAGGCACACCTTGTTGCTTCATGCGCTCGATAACGGCACTGGTTTTCGCCATTTGCATCAA
>NZ_CEXWTU010000176.1:0-10727 GCF_982758155.1 Marinagarivorans sp.
TCAACAAGGCGCTCAAAGGGGCGCATGCCGGGGCATGTAACGCTTTGAGCAACGCAGTTGAGGGAGCAGGAGGCAAGTATTATTGGATGAAGTATTTTTTCTTCGGCCCTAACGCTGCACTAGACATAGACATTCAAAAACCGGCGTTTATCGCCGGTTTTTTTTGCTCTCAGTATGGGGATACTAAGTTTTTAACGCGCGACCAAAATTACTCACAATGTTCGCTAAGAACTCAATTCGCTCATTCGATAACTGCCGGTAATCCAAATAAGGCACTTATTGGGACACCCATGATGATAATGACGATTCTCGCTCACGCAGCTACTTAAAGCTCATGAAACCCGGCTTAGCCATCCTCTGCGATCGCATGTTAGGCCGTAATGACATCAATGTGAGTATCGTATTTGTGCCTGAGTGCTCACGCATTCCTTTAATCAACAACCATGGCCCGCACTTAAGCACAATTGTAATCAGTGATAATGTAATTTCCGGTGCCTCTACCGGCGTTACCGACCGCGGCGGCTTAATTCCCGATGCCGATAAGCCTATTAAAGCGTGGAAAGCTGCCATTGGCGAAATTGTAGGCCTTAAAGGTGCCGCCAACCCCTGGGGCTCCGCTTCACAACATCGCAGTATAATGAAATATTCATAAATAAAAAATGGATTGAACAAGCCGGCTCATTAGCCGGTTTTTTTGTAGCTGAATATTTGTTTCAGCTTGTTCATGCTTCGTTAAGCTTCGCAATTTATAATCGGCCAACTGCTAAAAAGCGCAGGACATTATTTAATTCAAGAAGGATTGTTTATGAACAAGTTATTAACCTCTTCGCTCATTACCGCCGCACTGTTAAGTGCCCCATCATTCGCCGAGAGCAACGGTTTTGGTATATTCGGAGCGATTGGCCAAGCAAACCACGATATAATTTCTCTCAGCGATAGCGACACAAGCTTCGCTATCGGCGGTGAATATAAATTCAACGCGAACTTCGCGGTTGAAGGCCGTTACGATGATTATGGCAGTGTCGATTTCAACGAAGCGGATAGCGGTGACGTTTCAGGCTCATCTTTTGGTGCTGGAGTTAAAGGCATAATCCCACTAAACGAACAATTCAGTCTGTTTGCCAAGATGGGTTTAGCAAGCTGGAACTTAGGTGACAGTGAAGACGATGAATCAGGAACTGACCTATACTACGGTTTTGGCGCACAATACATGGCCACTGAACAATTTGGGCTTGGGCTTGACTACACCATGCTTGATGCAGAAATCGTAGATGGTATTGACTATGAGCTGAGTAATATTTCACTTTCTGCCAGCTTTTACTTCTAGAGACAGAGAGGTTTTTACCAAAAGCCAGTGAAAAATTAAGCTGGCTTTTGGGATTATATTTAAACCTATAGGTTCAATCTTAGCGCCTATTGGGACACCCATGATGATAATCACGGTTCTCGCTCACGCGGCTACTTCAATCTCATGGAACCCGGCCTAGCCACCTTCTGCGATCGCATGTTAGGCCGTGATGACATCAATGTGAGTATCGTATTTGTGTCTGATCACTCACGTATTCCTTTAATGGTCCGTACTTAAGCACAATTGTAATCAGTGATAATGTAATTTCCGGTGCCTCTTCCGGCATTACCGACCGCGGCGGCTTAATCCCTGCCTATTAAAGCGTGGAAAGCTGGCATTAGCGAAATTGTAGGCCTTAAAGGTGCCGATAACCCCTGGGGCTCCGCTTCACAACATCGCAGTATTATGAAATATTCATAAATAAAAAATAGATTGAACAAGCCGGCTCATTAGCCGGTTTTTTTGTGGCTGAATATTTTTTCAGCTTGTTCATGCTTCGTTAAGTTTAGCGATTTATAATCACAACCACTGCTTAATGCAGAATATTATTTAACTAAAAACATGGACTTTTTATGAACAAGCTATTGATTACCTCATCGATTCTTACCGCCGCGCTATTCAGCGTACCTTCTTTTGCGGACGATGCAGGGTTTGGCATTTTTGGAGCAGTTGGCCAAGCGAAGCACGATTTCACGATTCAAAATGAGAGTGATACCAGCTTTGCAATTGGTGGCGAATATAAATTCAACTCAAATTTTTCTATCGAAGTCCGCTATGACGACTACGGAACGGCTGAATTCCGTGCGTATGAAACCGACACAATTAGCTATGCCTTTGACATTTCAGGCTCATCTTTCGGTGCAGGCGTCAAAGGTATTATCCCCTTGAATGAGCAGTTTAACCTCTTCGCCAAAATAGGCTTGGCAAGCTGGAACTTAGACACCGCTGGTGGTGACGAATCCGGAACAGATTTGTACTACGGTTTCGGCGCTCAATATATGGCTACCGAACAATTTGGACTTGGCCTTGATTACACCATGCTTGATACTGAAATCGTTGACGGCGTTGACTACGAATTGAGCAACCTCTCACTTTCTGCCAGCTTTTACTTCTAACGACACTTTTTTTACCAGAAGGCAATGAAAAATTGCACTCGTTTCTGGCATTATTTAACTAAAAATATGGACTTTTTATGAACAAGCTATTAATTACCTCATCGATTCTTACCGCCGCGCTATTCAGCGCACCCTCTTTTGCGGCCGATGCTGGGTTTGGCATTTTTGGAGCAGTTGGCCAAGCCAAACATGAACTGGATGTTGTCGATAATGGGATCGATGATAGTGACACCAGTTTCGCATTCGGTGGAGAGTATCGCTTTAACAGTAACTTTTCCGTCGATGTTCGCTACGATGATTTTGGCGAGATGAACTACCGTGGTACCAATGAGTTCTTAAGCTCTGAAGTCGATTATGCAATGTCCTCCTTTTCTTCAAGTGTAAAAGGGATTTTGCCAATATCTGAACAATTTTCTATTTTTGGAAAAGTAGGTATTTCAAGTTGGAGCATAGATGTGGACTTCAAAGTAACATCCAATCTCATAGACTATCCGATTTCTGACTCATTCTCCGACTCAGGCACTGACTTTCACTATGGCTTTGGCGGACAATTCGCAATTAATGATAATTTTGTTATTGGCTTAGAGTACACAATGCTGAGTGCGGGCGTGAGCGACGATTCCGACCCTGAAGATACAAGCTCAGCAGATTACGACATAAGTAACCTTTCACTCTCTCTTGGTTATAACTTTTAGAAGTATTTCCTCGGAGTGGGTAAAAACGGGAAATTTCATTTTTAGCACTCCCCTCGGAGCATCTCGTCAAGCACCATCGAACGAACCACTTACTAAGCGCAGATATCTAAGTAAGCCGAGCCAGAAAATACCGGCTGGTAACCTGCCAGTCCCCATAAAAATAGCGGCGCCCGCCAAGGGCGCGCTTTCTTGCACTCCCCTCAAAGCCCGCCCCCAAAAGCCCCGCCAACCCTGTATAATTCCCGCCTATTTGCATTTACTTTTGCCCTACAACAGGGCCACAGATACACGGGCACACCATGAGCGACGACAAAACCCTACAAGAGAACAAAACCTACCAACCGGCCAATATCGAACAAAACTGGTACAAAACCTGGGAAGAGCGCGGCTATTTTGCCCCCAGTGGCGAGGGTACGCCCTACAGCATTATGATCCCACCACCCAACGTTACCGGTAGCCTGCACATGGGCCACGGCTTTAACAACGCCATTATGGATGCCTACATTCGCTACAAACGCATGAGCGGCAACAACACTTTATGGCAAGGCGGCTGCGATCACGCCGGTATTGCTACCCAAATGGTAGTAGAGCGCCAACTCGGTGCCGAAGGCGTTTCGCGTCACGACTTAGGCCGCGAAAAATTCCTCGAAAAAGTATGGGACTGGAAAGAGCAAAGCGGCGGCACCATCACCCAGCAAATTCGTCGCTTGGGTAGCTCGGTCGATTGGAGCCGCGAGCGCTTTACTATGGACGAAGGCTTATCCACCGCCGTACAAGAAGTGTTTGTACGCTTACACGAAGACGGCCTTATTTACCGTGGTAAACGCTTAGTTAACTGGGACCCAAAACTCCACACCGCCATTTCTGACTTAGAAGTTCTTAACGAAGAAGAAAAAGGCAGCATGTGGTATTTCAATTACCCACTAACTGATGGCAGTGGCCACTTAACCGTTGCCACCACCCGCCCCGAAACCATGCTGGGCGATACCGCTGTGGCCGTCGACCCAGAAGACGAGCGCTATAAAGCCTTGGTCGGTAAAACCATTACCCTGCCGATTACTGGCCGCATTATTCCCATCGTCGCCGATGAATATGTGGACAAAGAATTTGGTACCGGTTGTGTAAAGATAACCCCCGCTCACGACTTTAACGATTACGATGTTGGTAAGCGCCAAAGCTTACCGATCATCAATATTTTTGATCGCGATGCGAACATGCTCAGTGAATTTACCGTATTAGAAAACGGCACTTTTAAAGAGCTAAGCACCGAACCCTGCCCTACCGACTATGCTGGCTTAGAGCGCTTTGAAGCACGCAAAAAATTGATCGCCCAAGCCGAAACCGAAGGCTGGTTACTTAAAATAGAACCGCACGGCCTTAAGGTACCGCGCGGCGACCGCAGCGGCGTAGTAATTGAACCTTGGCTAACCGACCAATGGTATGTGAATACCGCGCCCATGGCCGAAGAAGCCATTCGCGTGGTAGAAGACGGCGAAGTAAAATTTGTGCCCAAGCAATACGAAAATATGTACTTTTCGTGGATGCGCGATATTCAAGATTGGTGTATTTCTCGCCAGCTTTGGTGGGGCCACCGCATTCCCGCCTGGTACGACCACAACGGCAAAGTATTTGTTGGCCGCGATGAAGCCGAAGTGCGCGCAAAGCACAATATAGGCCCCGAGGTTGCCCTGCGCCAAGACGACGATGTGCTGGATACGTGGTTTAGCTCTGCTCTTTGGACTTTCTCTACACTAGGGTGGCCAGAACAAACTAAAGAATTAAAAACCTTCCACAGTACCGACCTGCTAGTTACAGGCTTCGATATCATATTTTTCTGGGTAGCCAGAATGATTATGATGACCACGCACTTTATTAAAAACGAAGATGGCACTTCGCAAGTACCCTTTAAAACCGTTTACGTTCACGGTTTAGTGCGCGATGGCGAAGGCCAAAAAATGAGTAAGTCTAAGGGTAATGTTTTAGACCCAATCGATTTAATCGACGGTATCGATCTTGAGGAGCTTGTTAAAAAACGCACCACCGGCTTAATGAATCCAAAAGATGCCAAAAAAATAGAAAAGGCCACCCGCAAAGAATTCCCCGAGGGTTTAAATGCCTACGGCACCGATGCCTTGCGTTACACCTTTTATTCTTTAGCCAGTACCGGCCGCGATATTAATTTTGATACCGGCCGTATTGAGGGCTTCCGTAATTTTTGTAATAAATTATGGAACGCGGCTAACTTTGTTTTAATGAATACCGAAGGCCAAGATTGCGGCCAAAACGGCAGCGACGATTACACGCTAAACATTGCCGACAAATGGATTATTAGTCGTTTACAGCAAGTCGAAAAATCCATGGCTGAGGGCTTTGCAACCTTCCGTTTAGATATCGCCAGCCAAGTACTTTACGATTTTATTTGGAATGAATACTGCAGCTGGTACATCGAGCTTGCCAAACCCGCCCTTAAAAACGGCGATGCGGCAGCACAGCGTGGCACCCGCCGTACGCTTATTCGCGTACTCGAAACCATCCTGCGTATGGCACATCCTTTAATGCCATTTATTACCGAAGAGATTTGGCACAAAGTTAAAGACCTCGCCGCCACTGAAGGCGATAGCATTATGCTTAAGGATTACCCCATAGCTGATGAGAGTTTAATCGATGCTGATGCCTTGGCGGATTTTGAGTGGATGCAATCGGTAATTGAGGGTGTGCGTAATATTCGTGGCGAAATGAATGTTAGCCCCGGCAAAAAAGTACCGGCTATTTTCACCGCAGGCGAACCGAAGGACAAAGCCCGCCTAGCGGCCAACACTGCATTTTTAAGCACGCTAGCCAGTTTAGAAAGCGCAGTTTGGCAAGACGATGCCAGCCAAATACCCGCCAGCGCCACAACGCTTGTGGGCAAGCTAGAGGTTCACGTGCCTTTAGCTGGCATTATCGATAAAGAAGCCGAACTCGCCCGATTAGAAAAAGAAATGGGTAAAATGGATATCGAGATTAAAAAGCTAGGTGGCAAATTAAGCAACCCAGGCTTTGTCGACAAAGCCCCTGCTGAGGTTGTGCAAAAAGAGAAGGATCGTTTAGCGGGCTTGACTGAGCAGTTGGAGAAGTTGGCCAAGCAGAAAGAGAAGATTGCAGGGTTGTAAAACCTCCATAATGGAAAAGACAAAGGCCTGCAATCGCAGGCCTTTTTTTGTTTAGGTGAAACGTGTATTGAGGCATTCCGGTAGATCTCAGCCAGCACTGCGAGCCATGTTCAAAAACGCCGGGAATATATCCCTATAGGCTCCAATCGGCCATCCCGGCCTCATAGGTTTTGACAAGCCCCGCCGAGCTGGCCTGACGACAAGCCTCACAGCTGAGCAATCGATCTGGACACAATTACTTTTAGCAACTTAAGTGTCAGTCTTCACTCTTACACATGATCAAAGCCCACTCCAGCCAGAAGGTCCTCGTAAAGTGGCTTAAACACCAAAGTTAATATTTCAGAAAATAGATTTCACCGACTTTTTCATAGATCAACTCGAATTAATCATCAACATTCTGTATTGTAAACAGCTATTATTACTGAATTGCCGACATTCCGGTAGGATTCAGCTGATGAGACAAAATTAAGTATTGGCAAGCTATGACCAGAGTAGAAACAATGAGTGAACAGATGATTTCGGACAGTCAGAGCGAACTCGATGGTGCAGACGACGAAGGCCGTGAATCTTGGGGGGATTACCCTCTTGACACGGTCTTTGTGCGTCGTGAACCCAGAACCGTGGCAGATGTTGTTAATCGGATCGAGAAAGGTCGCTACAAACTCGACCCCGAGTTTCAGCGAGACTTTGTATGGTCGCCCATCCAGCAAGCCAGGTTAATTGAGTCTTGCCTTATGAGGATTCCTTTACCTGTACTTTACGTCGCCGAAGATACCGACGGAAAGATTATCGTGGTTGATGGCTTGCAGCGTTTAACCACATTTCACCGATATCTGACAAATCAGTTTGCATTAAACGGGTTAGGTAGTCCAGACCCTAAAAGTCAGATCAAAGAAAAAAAGTTTGAAGAGCTTCCAATACACTTACAGGAACGCATAGAAGACACTCCATTAACTCTATATATCCTTGATGCAAAGGCTCCTGAACGAGCAAAATTAGATATTTTTGAGCGTGTAAATAGCGGAGTCCCACTTACAAGACAGCAGATGCGTAATTGCTTATATTCCGGTACCGCTACTCGCTGGTTAAAAGAGCATGCCGAGTCTGACGAGTTTACAAAGGCAATGGATGCAAAATTAGATAGAAGATCGATGCGTGACAGAGAAGTCGTCAATCGCTTCTGCGCTTTTTATATCTTAGGCTATCAAAGCTATAAATCTGACATGGACGAACACATGGCGCAAGCGCTGACGCGCATGAACAAAATGCCTGAATCTGAACTTAATAAAATGAGTGAGGATTTCTATTTTTCAATGAAACTCAACAATGAGATCTTTGGTAGGCACGCATTCCGTAAAAGTCTCGCAGAGAATACTGAACCAAGTAAGCGCAGTAGTATAAACATCTCACTCTTTGATTCTCTGGCAACTGCATTAGCCAAAATCGCCGAGCTAACAATAAAACCATCGAATGACGAAATTTCATATCGAGTACGAGCATTACTTGCCTACGACCCTTTTATGGCAAGCGTTTCGACCTCTACAAGTAATGTTAAACGAGTCAAGTTAAGGCACCGACTTTTAGAATTAGTACTACTAGACTCATGGAAAGAAGATGTAAGGCAGTTAGTTTATCTCGATATATTATCTGAAGCTATTGATGACCATGGACTGGGGCATCATGATCAGGAGATGAATGAACTATCAAAAAAAATCGTCACTCTATATCACCAGTCAAATGAGGTTGAAAATAATCAAAATGTGTTAATGCAAGACTTTAAGGGTTTTATTTGGAAAAGACCCTCAAAAACCATAATAAAACAACTGCTAGAGTATTCAGAAAAATTTGAACAAAATTCATTAACTAGCCAATCTGGAGTGGAAACTAATGCTTAAAAGCATTGAAGTTGAGAATTTCAAATGCTTTAAAAAGCAAGAAATTCCTTTAGCAGACTTATCCATATTTACAGGATTTAACGCAGCAGGGAAATCAACAGCAATTCAATCAATCTTATTAGCTCGCCAAGTTACAGTTGAAAATAACGGGCAAGCCTACCTCCCATTAAATGGTGAAGTTGTTAAGCTTGGGACCATCGGGGACGCTTTAAATCATTATGCAGCAGAGAGAGTCATAAAACTCACATATTGTTTTAATCACGGCTCGCTCCAATTTATACTAGAGGCAAAAGAACGAACTCAAACTGCATTTGACTTACCTAATGGTGGCGAGCTTTACTCTCTTGAACAGCATAACGAATCCCTAACCGATACAATTTTCATTGGCGCCACACGCCAAGGTACAAAAGATGTATTTCCCGTCCCCGAAGCTGCCAACCCTATCTTTTCGGATGTTGGTGAGACTGGGCAATATGCAGCATGGTGGTTTGATAGATACTCCGATGAGGATATTGACAATTTACGCCAACATAGATTAGAGGAGGGACTGACCCTAAGGCGGCAATTGAATGCTTGGCTTAGCGATCTTTTCCCCGGAGCACAAGTTAATACATCGCCTATTAACCGCACTCCGCTGGTACGATTAGAATTTAAACTAGACGATTTAAGCGATTGGAAAAGGCCCGCCAATGTAGGTTACGGACTAACTTATGCATTTCCAATCCTACTAGCAGGGCTATTGGCAAAAAAGGGGCAAACATTAGTTGTCGATAGCCCTGAAGCTCACCTCCACCCTCGAGGGCAATCGCGCATTGGTCACTTCCTCGGAGTGGTTGCGGCCTCGGGCGTACAAGTTATTGTAGAAACTCACAGCGATCATGTACTAAACGGAATTCGATTAGCAGTGGCAAATAAAATAGTTAAAAAAGAGCAGGTCGTCATACATTTTTTTGAATCCGTTAATGATGACGACGGCAGAAAAGCACATATCACATCTCCCCAAATAGATGTCAACGGTAATTTGAGTGAATGGCCCGAAGGCTTTTTCGACCAACTAGATCAAGACATAGCCTCCCTTAACGGCTGGGGGTAAATATGCCTTGGATATTAAATGATTTATCACTATCGAAAAATGAAAAATGTTTTGAAGATTTTTTTCATGAATTTGAGGATTTCTTAAATTGCGTCGCTAGTACGACAACCCTAAAAACAGACTTTCTCTGCTCTAGAGAAATAGGTAACGCTCTCGTAATTGAAAACACCAGTTTCATGCAGGCAGTGATGCAGCAAGCACCCAGAAACCTTAAGTCAAGAATTATATCCTGGGTTAATAAACATGGACCTTACTGGGATGACAACCGTGCATATAACGACGACGATTACTTCGAGTATAAAAATATCGACGTTACCAATCAAGGGCTTGGGGAGTGCTCTCGCCGGTCTGCCTTGAACATAAACACCTCAACATATAGCTTTGATGGTAGTTTTAATTTCACACCATTATTTATTGATCATGGTTTAAAAGAAGATCGCCTGGGGAACTTCGAAATCAAGAACTTGTGGTCTTTGGCGAACTTAAAGCAAGAAGCTTTATCCACTTTACCAGCACCTAAAAACTGGAAAGAATCTTATGATAGGCTCGTATCAAACCATCAGAAGCTAAATTTTTCTGAAGACATTCTGCAGCAATTATCGCCGACACCTTTCACGATAACTATTCACGATCGGTTAAACGAGTTATGCAGGGTTCTTGAAGAGTATCTCGCGAGCCGGGATGCGGATGGAAGACATACAGAAAATACCGAAAAAATACTACAAGATCACTTTCACGGTAGCAAGGCCTGGTTTAGTGATGAGTCAGCTACTGATAAGCACAAATTTAAAAATGAATTGACATTTAAAAATCCTCGATCAGGTAAACCAGGAATATTTACCTATCACGGAAAAGTTAAAACACCTCAAGTACGAATATATTTTGAATGGCCCGTTAAGCCGAACCAAAACAATATACATGTTGTTTATATCGGCTCGAAAATCACCAAGAAATAATGACCCAATCACATTCGAGGATATCCATAACACTCTCTCAGGGTGGAAATAGTAAGCCTTAACTCAAAATACGCATTCTAGGACACCCTCATCACTCTTTCATATGCTTGGACAGGCACTACCTCAAGGCGTCGGGGATAGATTTCTCAGGCCTTCGCGTGTCGGGAGCACGTGTAGAGTGCCCAGCTTTGGCAGGGATAGCCAATGGTAGACTTCGCATGGAGCAAGATGTCCAGATGGCTTGAGCGTACCAGAATAAACGAGGACAGGCACTCATCAAATAACGGCGAGCCCTACCGTCACCCAGCGCAGTCACTTGGCCGCTAGTAATCAGCTTTGCGATCAAGCGCTGCGCTGTTCGTTTGGCAATGCTGGCGCGCGCGGTCAAGAGCTCACTCAGCGTCAATCCGCTTTCAGACTCCAGAATGCTATTCAGTAAGTTTTCCGTGGATGACATAGTGTTGTGGCGCCAT
>NZ_CEXWTU010000177.1:0-10654 GCF_982758155.1 Marinagarivorans sp.
GCTGAGAAAACAGGCGCCCTCGTCTAATTGGACAAACTATTATTGCCTCGCCCCTTATTTCATGCGCGCCCCTTAGAGGCTTTTAGCCTTTGATGTTTTCGTTGTGCAGCCCACATTCTTTTTTGGTTGCGTCTTCCCACCACCAGCGTCCTTCTCTTTCGTGCTGGTTGGGACCAACAGGTTTGGTGCAGGGCTGGCAGCCAATCGAGATAAACCCTTGGTCGTGCAAGGCGTTGTAGGGGACCTCTAAGGCGCGTATATGCATCCAAACGTCTTCCGAGGACCAGTTCGCCAGTGGGTTGTATTTGGTCAGCTCCCGGCCGGGCCCTGCGAACATAGCGTCGCTTTGAATGATAGGGATGCCCGTTCTAGTGCCGGGGCTTTGATCTTTGCGCTGGCCGGTGATCCAAGCGTCTACGGTTGCGAGCTTTCGCTTTAGGGGTTCAATCTTTCTAATGCCGCAGCATTCCTGGTGGTTGTCTTGGTAAAAGCTGAATAAGCCTTTTTCTTTCACCAATGATTGCACTGCCTCGGCTTGTGGAAACATCAGTTCAATATCAATATTGTAGTGGTTGCGCACCCGGTCTATAAAACTATAGGTTTCTGGGTGTAAACGTCCTGTGTCTAAGGTGAATACGTTGATGTCTGGCCGAATCTTACTGGCGATATCAACAAGAACGACATCCTCGGCACCACTAAAAGAAATGGCAATGTTGTCGTGGGTCTCAAGCGCGTATTTTAATATCTCGCGAGGGCTTTGCTTTTGCAGTGTGGCGTCTAAGTCTATCGCTATCATGGGGTGTGCTCATCGAAAACAAGGTTACGGGTGTTGTAAGGGGGCGCGAAGGATTTGAAATGCCGCGCACTATAACGGCGCCGATCATATCAAAAACTACCGCTCATCCCCAAATTCAACAACTTTGCCAGAGTTCTCGCGCAATTACAGTTTTGGGCTATTCTTGGATTATGGCCGCACAGGCTTTCACAGCGATTATCGCTATTATTAGAATTGGTCTTAAAGGTGGATTTCCCCATGTCAATTAACTCTTCAGTTTCCGGTGATGGAAAAACATTAATGATTGAAGTGGATGGTCGTTTTGATGCCAGCTCACTGGATGAATTTCGTAGTTGTTATGAGGGCGGAAGTGGTCTAGAAGGTTACGAGGTGAATTTACGTAAAGCCGAATATTTGGATAGCTCGGCTTTAGGCATGCTGTTGGTGCTACGAGATTTTGCCGGCGGCGATCGCGCAACGATTACAATTTCCAATTGCTCTCCTGAAGTGAAAAAAATATTTTCGATATCAAGCTTCGAGAAACTTTTTAGCATCCAGTAGGCTGTGGTTTGCCAATAAATTTGCCATAGTCTGATGGCTTGAATTATAAGGGCGACTGCAGGGGAGCAGGTTAAAATGAGCGACAAAAATCATGTCGTGCCAGAAAAGCGCGTGAAAATACTAGTCGCTGAGGATTCCGCCGTAGATCGGATGATCCTTGAGTCTATGCTAAGGAAGGGGGGCTACCACGTTATTATGGCGGAGGATGGTGTTCAAGCCGTCGCCATGTTTGAACAGCACAATCCAGATCTTGTATTTCTTGATGTCTTAATGCCAAATTTAAACGGCATTGAGGCCGCCCGAAAAATAAGGGAAATGTCTGGCGATGTTTTTACTCCGATCGTTTTTCTTACCTCGCTGGCCGATGCCAAATCGCTCGCCACTTGTTTAGAGGCTGGTGGCGATGATTTCCTGTCTAAGCCTTATAATGCGATTATTATTGAGGCTAAAATTAAAGCATTTTACCGCATGCGTGAAATGACTCAGACAATGATTCGGCAGCGTGATCAAATCGAATTAAATAATACCCATTTAATGCAAGAGCAAGAGGTGGCTAAGCAAGTTTTTGACAAGATCACCTTTGCCGGCACCTTAGATTTACCCATTATTAAATACTATATGTCGGCACTGGCCGTGTTTAATGGCGATGTTATTCTTGCAGATTTAAGTCCTACAGGTAGTTTGCTGCTTTTGCTGGGTGACTTTACGGGGCACGGCCTACCAGCAGCCATTGGTTCTATGCCATTGGCTTCTATTTTTCACGGCATGGCGAGAAAAGGTTTCAGTATTGGCGATATTATTCGTGAGGTTAACGGAAAGCTTTACCATACTTTACCTGTAGGCCTCTTTTGTTGTGCGACCGCGGTTGACTTAAGCTTTCATAAAAAACGCGCGCTAATTTGGTCGGGTGGTTTACCCGAGGGTGGAATTTATCGCGCTGACACCAAGCAATTTGATGTGATTCGATCAACTAATTTACCATTAGGTGTACTCTCTAATCGTGAATTTAATCACGTGCCAGCACGCTATGAAATGGCAGAAAAGGATCAACTCTTTTTATGGTCCGACGGTATTATTGAGGCGCGCCAACCGGATGGTGATATGTTTGGTGAAGAGCGTTTAAATGAAATATTATATGCCGGCAGCCCGGTTGAGACTATTTTTGATACCGTATTGGCGCGGGTGCAAAAGCATATTGGCGATAGTGACGGTGATGACGATGTCTCCATTGTTGCGCTGGAAATGCCAAATGAAGAAATCGCCGAAAAGGTTCTTAAAAGTGCACCAAAATCACGGGGCAGCTTAGCCGACTGGGCGATGACGTTAAAGTTAAACACCTCTTCTCTCAAGACTTTTGATCCGTTACCACTTTTGTTGAATGTCATTTCTGAGGTGCCGCACCTTCGGCAAAGTAGCTCGGTACTGTATACGGTGCTGTCTGAGCTGTTTAATAATGCCGTAGAGCATGGTGTTTTAGGCTTATCTTCCCAAATGAAGTCGTCTCCAGAGGGCTTTGCGAACTATTACAAGTCGCGAAAAGAAGGCTTGGATCAATTGAAAGAGGGCTGGGTAACGATTGATTTTGAGCATACGCTGGAGGTTGATGGTGGTCTCCTAACGATTCGCTTTACGGATAGCGGCAAGGGATTTGTTAAGGAGGAGGAGGTAACAAAAACTGAAGAGGGTGACCTTCATCCCAATTATTTCGGCCGCGGATTACAGCTTATTGACTCAATCTGCGAGCGGTTAACAATTAATGTGCCTGGGAATCGCATAGAAGCTGTTTTCCGTTGGAGCACTGATGATTAGGGGGTTCTATGTCGTCTGTAAGTCTAGAAGTATTGGCTGAGCTAAAAGATTTGTTGGATGAGGGTTTTTGTGTCTTGGTGGAAACGTTCATTGTCGATGGGCAATCTCGCATTGACAAGATACAAGAAGCTTTGTTGGTAGGTAATGCGGTTGTCGTGTATGAAGAATCTCATGGGCTTAAAGGTAGCAGCCGAAATGTGGGGGCCAATACACTAGCCGACTATTGTGGCAAGTTAGAGTCTATGGGGCATGCGCAAAACCTTGCCGGTGCAGAGCCAATATTGTCCGCTACGGTTGAAGAGTTTGCCGTTGTCTCTAAAGCGTTACAAGATTTTTCTGCCGCTTAATTGACGCTGGATTTTTTCCTTTCCTATATTCTTGGCTAGTGCCAAGAAACTGACTTTAATCAAGAGGAATAAGTGAATTGTTTCCGCTGAATAGCCACTTTAATCGGCAAAAAAAGTAAGCGTGCCTCAGGGGATCAGCTACTCTCGCTCAAATTATTATCTATTCCTGGTTTAGTCCTTTTTTGGCGTAGTTTCTGCATTCGCAATTGATCAATGAAAGACTTTTGTGTAGGACTGAATGATGACAAATAATACCTCTGCTTTAGCAATACTCGATAAACCTGTTGTGAATAGTGCCCCTAAAAAACCATTGCACAGTAATAGCCATGCCGCTGCGAATAAGCCTGATGGTAGTCGCGATGCGAATGTGCCAAAAGAACATCAAGATGTAACGCCGAAAGATTTTAAAGAAACAATGGCTGGTGCGTCACAAGAAAAAGGGGGGGCGCCATCGTCACGCTTGGCTCACAAGGCAGCAGAAGCTTCAGAGAAGAATGCTGTAAGCGTCGCCAATAGCATTGATAGCTTTGATAACATCATTACTGATACTGCCGATGTTTTGATGGGCGCAACAATACTTCCTAGCGTGGCTGTGACACCGTTAGAGGTGAATCATTTTGGTGTGACTATGGGAGGGGCAGTGTTGGACGGTGAGCCGGGCGAGGGCACGATAAAGCCGGATGCTCCTGATTTTAATACTGCTCCGAGTGCTGAGACGGCTTTACCAATAGTAGTGAATACGGACGTGGCGCTACAAAAGGCCGCAATACCAGAGCTGGCAAGTGCGCCGCTGGTTTCTGCGCTTAAAGGTCAGGGCGAACCGGTTTTGAATGCCAGAATAAAGGTTTCTCAAGAGGCTGCGTTGCCCTCGAGTACTTTGGCCGAAGGCGATACTGCTGTTACCACATCCACATTTGTGACAAAAAAACCATCGTCAGCAACCGTCATTCCTGTAACGAATGGCCAGCTTACACAAGCCATTTCTGATAAATTCACAGCACAAAATTCTCAGGGTTTAACGGCCAAGGTGAGCCCCAGAGAGACAATGATCGGAGAGAAAAGCTTTGCGCATCAAATCAGTGGTGCGGTTAAGGAGGAGCAAGAATCAAAGCCTTCTTTTTCGGTCAATGACCTCAGCTTAAAAACCTCAACCCCTTCGGTTGATCGTGTTTTTGTCTCTGCCAATATTCGTTTTGGGCAGCCTGCGTGGGCGGGTCAAATCGCAGAGCGCTCAGCCAATTTGGCGTCACAAAATATTAAACAAGCTGAAATACAGCTCAACCCTCAGGATATGGGGCCGATTAATATTAAAATATCGATTGCTAATGAGCAGGCAACGGTAACCTTTGCGGCGCAAAATGCAGCGGTAAGAGAGGCATTGGATACGACCATGCAGCGTTTGAAGGAGGCCTTTAACGAAGAAGGCTTAGAGCTAGTGCAGGCTGATGTTACCGATCAGCAAAGCTCAAATAACGGAGACCCTGAAGGTGAATCTGGAAGTGACGGGGTGAGCGACGGTCCTGATAACAGCATTACAGATAAGCATGTTGCCCATATTCCTCAGTCTGCGATCGATCATTTTGTTTAACCTATTATTGTAAAATATTTAAAACCCGATCTTCATAAAGGCTGCATTTAATGCAGCCTTTTTATTGTCTATACAATAATTATCCAATCTAAGTTTGGCATGACGCCATGCTGGCACTTGTTTTGCTCCTTTCTTAATTAAGCGATAAACACCTTAAAAATGACGAGTTTTTGACATGGCAGATGAGGATGAAGCAGGAACGGAAGCGCCGGCAGGCGGCGGTAAAAAGAAGTTAATTCTTCTTGTATTACTCGCATTGTTGTTGGTCGGTGGATCTGTAGGTGGAACTATTTTTGCGTTACAAATGATGTCGCCTCCACCGGAGGCGGCCCCAGTTACTGAGGCCGTAGTTGAGGAAGTTAAAAAAGCCGCTATTTACTATCCGATTAAACCCGCGATCATTGTAAATTTTGGTTACAAGGGGCGACAGCGTTATGCACAAGTTGACGTGACCTTATTGATTCGTGATGAAAGTGTCATAGCCGCCATAGAGCTGCATTCCCCTTTAATTGCGAATGCATTAGTCCTAACTATTGGTGGGCAAATGTATAACGAGTTGCAAACGGCAGAAGGTAAAGAGCTGCTCAGGCAGCAATGCCTGCAAGAAATACAAAAGATTTTAGAAAAAGAAACTGGCAAGCCAGGTGTTGAACAGGTCCTATTCACCAACTTTGTAATGCAATAAGGCTAAAGGCATGCAGGATTTATTATCACAAGACGAGATCGATGCCTTACTCCATGGCGTAGATGATGGCGATGTTGATACGGAGGACGAAGGTGATCCTCTTGCGGTCAGTAATTATGACTTAACCAGTCAGGACCGTATCGTTCGTGGGCGAATGCCCACACTGGAAATGATTAACGAGCGTTTTGCGCGCTACACCCGAATTAGCATGTTTAATCTCTTGCGTCGTACTGCTGATGTATCTGTGGGTGGGATACAGATTCAAAAATTCGGCGAATATGTGCATACGCTTTATGTGCCAACAAGTTTAAACATGATTAAATTTCGTCCTTTGCGGGGCACTGCTTTAGTTATTCTTGACGCTAAACTTGTTTTTAAGTTGGTGGATAATTTTTTTGGTGGCGATGGCCGTCATGCAAAAATTGAAGGTCGAGAATTTACACCCACAGAATTACGCGTTGTTCAAATGGTGTTGGAGCAGGCTTTTATCGATTTAAAAGAAGCTTGGCGTGCGGTTAAAGAAATTGACTTTGAGTACATTAATTCAGAGGTTAATCCTTCAATGGCGAACATTGTTAGCCCGAGTGAAGTGGTTGTTGTGAGTACTTTTCATGTAGAGCTGGACGGTGGCGGTGGCGAGCTTCACATTACAATGCCATATTCCATGGTTGAGCCCATTCGCGAAATATTGGATGCCGGCCTGCAGTCTGATACCGATGAACGTGACGACCGCTGGATTAATGCTTTACGTGAAGATGTGATGGATGCTGAAGTTGTCTTGGAGTGTGATATCGCCCGACGCGAAATTAGTTTACGCGATATTGTGGAGTTGCGCCCAGGGGATGTTATCCCAATTAATTTACCTGAAATGCAAGTGCTGACCGCGAATGGTGTGCCCATGTTTAGAACGTCATTGGGGCAGCGAGGAGAGCATCTTGCATTGAAAGTCTGTGATCAAATTGACCGCACCGGTCTTAATCAGCAGCGCGAGCCCGTAGGAGAGACCGATGAGTGATGACGAAAATGTTGATCAGGACAGCATGGCGGATGAATGGGCTGCTGCTATGGAAGAGCAAGTCGAAGAGGAGTCGACGCAAGCCGTTGACCTTGAGGAGTTTGATGATCCTGCTGCTAGCGGTGCTGCGCCAATAACAAGTGTGGATGGGAGGCCTGACTTAGATGTCATTCTTGATATTCCTGTCAGTATTTCCATGGAGGTTGGCAGGACGGCAATCACCATTCGTAATTTATTGCAGCTTAATCAGGGGTCTGTGATTGAGCTGGATCGCTTGGCAGGCGAGCCGCTGGATGTGCTGGTTAATGGAACTTTGATCGCACATGGAGAAGTGGTGGTGGTTAATGAAAAATTTGGTATTCGGATGACCGATGTTATTAGTCCTTCTGAGCGCATTAAAAAATTGAGGTAGCACCGATGAAAGTGTTGATCGTTTTTATGGTGATGTTGGTTTGGAGTCCGCTGTGTGTTTCGCAGGCTGCTCCGGTCATCGCAACTGAGCAAGCGCATATTTTAATTGATCCCTTAATTGAAACCACGTTACTTAATCACTCCGTTGATGATAAGGCGACTGAACCCGCGGCGTTTAAACTGGGTGTTCAAGATAACGATAGCGGCACGTTAAGCTCTTCTGGAATTAGCCCTTCGCGTTCCATCGTAAAGGTTATTGGTGCTTTGGGTGTTGTGTTACTGATAATTTTTGCAGTAGCAAATATTGCAAAGCGAACGGGTTTTACGACGATAAATCGAGGTAAAAAAATGGTTCTTCGTGAAACTTTATCGGTGGGAGCAAAAGAGCGTTTAGTGGTTGTAGATTTTGCAGGTGAAAGCTTGTTGATTGGTGTCGCGAGTGGAAAGGTGAACCTTGTAAAATCGGTGCCTTTGCTTGGGTTTGATAGCAGTGAATTGCCGGCACCACATTTAGGGGCTAAAACTGCAATGGATTTTCAGAATAAGCTTAACGAATTTCTATTGAAGGGACAAAAGTGATATTGCCTGCCAATATGAGCGCCAGTTTCCGCTTCTTGTGTAAGCAGCCGCATTTAATACTGGGCCTTATTTTAGTTGTTGCGTGTTATTGGGCCATTGAAAGTGCGGAGGCGCAAACCCCTGATGCTAGTGGGCCAACAACCCAAGCACAGCGTATAGAAGAGGTTAGCGGTTTGAATTCTCCTGCAGCGCCTTTGGGTTTTGCGCCGGTTCCCGCTATGCCTATTCTCACCGTGAGTGGGGCCCCTAACGGGCAAAAAGATTACAGCGTTACGCTGCAAGTTTTGTTGTTAATGACGGCTTTGTCGTTTATTCCTGCCATGTTAATGACGATGACCTCTTTTACACGAATTATCATTGTGTTTTCCATTTTGCGACAGGCGTTAGGGCTGCAACAATCACCGTCGAACCAAATTCTTATTGGTTTATCGCTTTTTTTAACATTTTTTATTATGAGCCCGGTCTTGGATAAGGTTTATAACGATGCGTATTTACCTTATGCCCATGAGCAGATTGATGCTCGCGAGGCTATAGCGCGCGCACAGGATCCCATGCGTGCCTTTATGATTGCGCAAACACGGGAATCAGATTTGGGGTTATTCTTTCGGATTTCAAAGCGCGAGCCGGTAGCCAATACCGATGAAATTCCGTTTTCAATATTAATGCCTGCCTTTATTACCTCTGAATTAAAAACGGCGTTTCAAATTGGCTTTATCATTTTCATCCCTTTTTTGGTTATCGATATTGTTGTTGCCAGTATTTTGATGGCTATGGGTATGATGATGTTGTCGCCGCTTATTATATCGCTGCCCTTTAAAATAATGCTATTCGTGCTTGTGGATGGTTGGGCGTTAATTATTGGGACTTTGGCTGCAAGTTTTGGTGTTTAGGGGCGTGCACTGAGTAAGTTGCTGGAATTTGGGTTTGTGGGAGTACGCTTGACGAGGCGAAAATTTGGCGTAATAGCCGGCTATTGCAAATATTTTTAACGAAGGCAAGCGTGCACCCAGGAATTAAAAAGCGGGAATTTATTTAATGCACACCCCTTAGCTCTCGGAGGTTTATATGACGCCACAGGTTGTTTTAGATTTGTTAGCGGATGCATTTTTTCTGACGGTGATCATTGTTGTGGTTATTGTTGGGCCAAGTCTTGCGGTAGGTCTAGTCGTGAGTGTTTTTCAGGCAGCCACTCAAATCAATGAGCAAACCTTAAGCTTTTTACCGCGCCTAGTGATGACACTGACTACGATTATGATGACTGGTCCATGGCTTCTAGGGCGTTTGATGGATCTATTTAATCGTTTGATTTATAACATTCCCTATATGATTGGGTAATATGGAATTTACATTCACAGAAATTGACGCTCTTTTTCAGATGTACTTAATGCCTTTCTTTAGGATTGGAGCGCTATTTCTGACGATGCCTGTTATTGGTACTCGTGTGGTTCCGGCTCGAACGCGAATAATTATTGCCGCCGTAATAACATTTATTGTTACTCCACTTATTCCTCCCCAGGATGCTCCCCCGATGTTATCACTATTTATGTTAGGCACTATTGGTGCTGAACTGTTGATTGGCGGCGCGGTCGGTTTTGTATTTCAAGTTGTTTTTCAATGCTTTGTGTTGTCAGGGCAGCTGATCGCCATGAAAATTGGGTTGGGCTTTGCGTCAATGAACGATCCTGTTAATGGTGTTCAAACGACAGTTGTTTCACAATTCTATTTGGTTGCCGCGACACTACTGTTTATTGCCTTTGATGGTCATTTGGTTTTGTTAGAGTTAGTTATTGAAAGTTTTTACAGTGTGCAGTTCGGGGATTATAGTGCAGTTGAATTTTATGCAATTGCCGGGTTAGGTTCTTGGTTATTCACTTCTGCGCTACTTATGAGTATTTCGTTGTTAACGGCATTACTTCTTGTGAATGTCGCTTTCGGTATTATGAGCCGAGCTGCACCGCAGTTGAATATTTTTGCGGTTGGATTCCCGTTTACGCTAACGCTCGGTATGATTTTAATCTATATCGGTCTTGATGGTATGTTGGAGTATTTTCAGCGTATTGCGGGTGACGGATTTATGTTTGTTCGCAATATGGTGAATTAATGTCTGGTGATGACAGTTCGCAGGAAAAGACAGAAGACCCCACGTCCAAGAAGCTCGAAAAGGCACGAGAAGATGGTAATGTCCCCCGTTCTAAAGAGCTGACTACCAGTGCGCTGTTAATACTGGGCACTATAGCTTTGATGGTTACTGGGCCGTCCATAAGTGATGCAATTATGGAAATCATGCGCGAGTGTTTTGGCGCATCGAGGTTGACACTTTTTGATACTCAGAAATTGATGGGAATATTCTCTTCTGCTATTTATGATGCGTTTTATTCTCTTCTCCCTTTTTTTGGTGTCGTTATCTTCGCATGTATTGCTGGGCCCACGGCCCTGGGTGGCTTCTTGTGGAGTAATAAAGCGTTAGCGCCCAAGATGAATAGAATGGACCCATTGGCCGGTCTAAAGCGCATGTTTTCGGCTAAATCTTTAGTGGAACTTATTAAGTCGATCGCCAAAGTACTTGTCGTTATGATTTCGGCATTCTTTATGCTTAGTTATATTGCGGATGATATTTTAGGTCTGGTCAATATGCCTGTAGGGGAGGCCATTCATCAGGCCGCATATTTGAGTGCGATAACGACATTGGTTGTTTCTGCTTCTACATTACTTGTTGCGGCTATCGATATCCCTTTTCAAATATACGAACATACAAAAAAGCTTAAAATGTCGATGCAGGATATTAAAGATGAAATGAAAGACAGCGAAGGCAAACCCGAGGTTAAAGGGCGTATTCGTCAACTACAGCATGAAATGTCACAAAAAAGAATGATGGCCGATGTTC
>NZ_CEXWTU010000178.1:0-608 GCF_982758155.1 Marinagarivorans sp.
AGGAGGTCGAGATCAAGCATTAGTGGATGAAATATTGTTTCCTCGTCCCTTAGGTAACCATTCGTTGTGATGAGTAACGTTTTTTCACCTCGTTTTTTCGGTAGTGGTGAGTTTGTATTGTGTGCAGGCTACCGCTATTTTTCTCGGTATTTTTTAACTTCACCTCTTTTTAGTTTCACTAGGAGTACGCAATATGACTACCTTATTTGATTCAATCGCCATCGGCGATTTACAGCTTCGCAACCGTATTATTATGGCGCCCCTTACCCGCTGCCGCGCGGAGCCTGGGCGTGTGCCCGGTGATTTAATTGTGCAATATTATCGCCAGCGCGCCAGTGCCGGCATGATTATTTCTGAAGCCACGTCGGTAACGCCAATGGGCGTTGGTTATCCGAATACTCCGGGTATTTGGTCGGATGAGCAAATAGCGGGGTGGAAAAAAGTGACCGCAGCGGTACATGCCGAGGGCGGCACCATCGTGTTGCAATTGTGGCATGTGGGGCGCATATCGGACCCATCGTATTTAAACGGTGAATTACCCGTTGCGCCTAGTGCGATTAAACCGGCCGGTACGGTCAGTTTGGTTCGCCCACCAAAAAACTTTGAGA
>NZ_CEXWTU010000178.1:618-10639 GCF_982758155.1 Marinagarivorans sp.
AAAGCGATGAAATTCCCGCCATTATTGAGGCTTACCGTAAAGGGGCTGAAAATGCCAAAAAGGCGGGTTTTGATGGGGTGGAAATACATGGTGCCAATGGTTATTTGTTGGATCAGTTTCTTCAAAGTAGCACTAACTTTCGCACTGATGCTTACGGTGGCACGTTGGAAAATCGCGCGCGATTAATGCTAGAAGTGACCGATGCGGTTATTGGCGTTTGGGGGGCAGGGCGAGTGGGTATGCATATGGCGCCCCGTGCCGATGCGCACGATATGGGGGACGATAATCTGGCTGAAACCTTTGGCTATATTGCGGATGAATTAGGCGCACGCAAGATTGCTTTTATTTGTTCGCGCGAGCATGCCGCAGAAGATAGCTTGGGGCCTAAACTTAAACAGCGTTTTGGCGGGTGTTACATTGCCAACGAAGGCTTCAGTTTAAGCTTGGCTAACGAGTGGCTTGCCAGCGGAAAAGCCGACGCTGTGGCTTTTGGCAAAACCTATATCGCAAATCCAGATTTGGTCGAGCGCTTCCAAAACAACGCCCCATTAAACGAGCCCGTGCCCGAAACCTTCTACGGTTCAGGCCCCGAAGGTTTAACGGATTATCCGGTGTTAGAAATGGCGTAGTTTTTTGCTGTAACTTAATTCGGGGGGGAATGTATTCCAGATGACCTCACTCTGAGCGTCTTCTGTTATTATTCGCCCCTTATCCCCCCCCCTTACACGATTATAGTATTTTTAAAGCTTGAATCGCATACGCCTATTTTACAGGCCGGATTACTCAAAGGAGTGTTGATCATGAAAAAGAAATTAGTCACAACAATACAGCTAAGTTGCGCGTTACTGACCGCGGGCTTAATTTTACAGGGCTGCGGCAGTAGTGGGGGCTCAACCACTAACGCATTCAATAGCGGCGCAAGTAACGGTTCAGCCAACAGCACAAGCCCTTCTACTGACTGGGTTAAAGGCCGCTATAAAGGCGTTGATGAATTTTATGGCCACTGCTATAGACCGGATTACACTAGAGAGCAGAAAAAGGGGAACCTCAATCATGAAAAACATTTTGTTCGCGAGCTGATGAATGATATTTACCTTTGGCGTGAAGATACTGTAGACGTAAATCCCAACACTTTTAATGATCCAATTACCGCTTTTTATGCTCTAAAATCTAAGGCCGTTACCGAGTCAGGAAAAAGTAAAGACGAATTTTCAGGCATGATGTGGTATGACGACTATATCAAGCGATACGTGGATGGTGTTGAATTTAGTATTGGGGCTCATATTAGCGCTTCTAACTTTGACGAAGCCGATGACGGTAAAGCCCTAAGCTTGACAATTGCTTATGTGGAAGAAGGCTCATCAGCGGCCCTAAACGGACTTAAACGCGGCGACAAAATCATTGAAGTTAATGGTCAGAAAACATCAGAAGCAATTTCCTATTCGGCCAAAGAGGACCTCTATTATTCGGTTGCCTATCCCGAGAATACAAACAGCATTCAGTTAAATGTACTGGCTCTGGGTGATACTGAAGCGAACGAGTTCTATATTAGACCTACGGATGTAACGATTAATCCCGTTATACATAGCCAAATTATTAATGAAAATAGCAACACGTTTGGCTATCTTGTGCTCAACACATTCACTTCTGATTTAGTCATTCCTCAACTACAAGAGGCGTTTTCAGATTTTAGTAGTGCTGGGGTTAATGAATTAATATTGGACTTACGCTATAACAGCGGCGGCAGTATTTATAGTGCACAACGCCTTGCTTATATGATAGCCGGCGAAGCCAATACTAAAGACAAAACGTTTGCTTTAACCCAATGGAATAGTCGTCACCCCAACTTTGACCCTATAACTGAAGAGCCGTTGGCGGATGAAATTTTTATACCCACTGAAGAAGATAACACTACGCCACTTGCCAGTCTAAATTTAAACCGGGTTACGGTAATAACGACGGGAGCAACCTGCTCTGCCAGTGAGCTGATAATGAACGCCCTCAAAGGAATTGATATTGAAGTCGTTCAAATTGGCAATACTACTTGCGGCAAACCCTATGGCTTTTATGGTATCCCTAACTGTGAGCTGGTGTACTTTCCCGTGCAGTTTCAAGCGATTAACGCCAAAGGCTTTGGCAGTTACGCCGATGGTTTTAGCGCAGCAAATGGTAGCGAAACCTCAAACACCACACTGCCCGGCTGTAGCGTAAACGATGATCTTGATCACGCACTAGGTAATACTACTGAGAAACTGCTCGCCTCGGCTATTTTTTATAATGAAAATGGCCATTGTCCAGAGCCTGAAATTAGCGCAAGCAAACCCAATCAAAGCGTGCCCGCTGAGAGTCAGCGGTATAAACTTTATCGCCAACCGTGGGAAAATATTGCTTTAAAAGGATTGAAGCATGATTAAGCAATTAATACTTGTTAGTCTGGCTGGGGCTTTAATCGCCTGCGCGAATCCCTCAATACCTGCACATTTACAACAAGCAATTGCGAGCACAGAAGGTACGCTTAATAGCGATCAAATTGTGGAGTTACAAAAAGCAATATCGTTATTGTCCGATGTTAAGCCTACAATCGCGCTAGGTAATCGTGCCTTTACTGAGGCGAGCCGGCTCACCATTGGCCCTAAGAACCTTCCTGCAGGGGCTGTCACCAAGCACCTCGAAAGTGTTTTTTTACTAAAGACTAACGGAAAGGATTGTTTTCTTATTAATGAAAAAACAGAAGCGGTCAAAAAACTTTTTAAATTAGAGTGTAAGCCCTTACGCTAGCGAAAGATTACAACGAAGTGAGTAAGCACCCTTCCTTCGTTGTAATCATTTTGGCATATGGCCTACTAAGCTTTAAGGGCAGAAATTCTCATAGATGTAACTAGGGTTTTCAAGCTAAGTATCAAGATCTCTAATAAGGTGGCGGGGCCGCAATTTCTTTCGCGTCCGCCACCCTTTTGCACTGTTGTCGACTAGCCCGTAAAAGTATTCCCTGATTTACTGCTGTAGGCCTCTAAATTAACTTTATAACCCGAATATCCGGATGCCGTTTTAATTACCCTCAATCAACGTCATCGAGCCAAAAGCATCGGCATTAATATAACCTTCGTCATTGAGGTGGCCTTGCGAATTGACAGAGCCCATCATGCTTTCGCGTTCAAAGCGGCTTTCAGGAATGCTGTTGTCGTTGTCGATATAACACGCCGAAAAGCCCAGTGTTTTACCAGCGAATAAGGTGAGCGGGGTATTGTTGGCGCCTTGGGCGAAGTTGTATTGGTCGCCATAAATTGAAACTTTCATTTCCCATAAATGGCGTGTGCCTTGGGTATTGATGGCGGTTTCGATGTGGTCGTTAAGCAGTATGGGCTCGCCAGACAAGCCAAAATCGGCAACCTCTTTATAAATGCTGACGTGGTATGCCCAAGCATTAGCAGCATTGTTATTCCAGTGATTGCCGCCACTGTTGTTTTCGTCGATGAATATTTCAACGGTATCGTCGATATGAAGCTGTTGGCTTAAGGGGTTGCGGTCGTGATCAAAAATCACATCGTCTGTAATATCGACCAATAAGTATAAGTAGCGTGAATCCCACATGGCTTTATAGCGCCCGCTATAGTCCTCGGGGGATGGATATTCACGCTGCGCACCTAGCCAGCGCACATCGATTTTTTGCCAGGGTGCAACGTCCCATTCTACTTCCTCAACGCCATCGATCATCGGCGCGAACAATGCCCTTGGTGCATCGTAGTGGTTGGATTGAATAATGGGCGCGCTAGAGCTGGCTTCGCTCGAGCTGGAAATAATGCTTGATGAGCTACTGCTACTGCTACTGATAGGCTGTGAGCTTGAACTTATCGCTACGCTAACACTGGAGGCCGCCACCGAGCTTATCGCGCTGGAACTGCTGGCTGGTGTTGTGCCGCCGTTACAGGCACTTAACGCCACGGCGCTTAATACTAAAGCGCTGGGCTTGAGTATGCGAAGCAATGGTTGAGTCGATAGTTGGTGAAAAAAGGGACTGTTCAAAAGGGGTAAGTGGAACATGCGCTAACTCCCAGCTACATCGGCACGCAAGTGCGCACGGTTTAAAGCTAAAAAGGTGTGTTGAGTCGAGCCAGCGTATCGTTATAAAGGCTTTATGGGTTTCAAAATACTTACCCCAATCGTGTGCTTTTTTTGCTTGTAGTGGGAATGTGAGCAGCAGGTATCATTCTATGGTGTCTCATGGGTCATTTTTTTCTATGGAAAATTACGCTTCAACTAAACGAAAACCAAAGTTATTTTTACGGGCGTTTTTAATAAAGTAAAATCGATTGCTCGATCTTAAGCTATCGTAGCCTTCCTTCCATGAGCCGCCGCGCAATACGCTAACGTTGCATTGGCTGGGGGCGTTGCTGTTATGGGTATAGTTTTCGCTGTAACAGCTATCAACCCATTCCCATACGTTGCCGTGCATATCAAATAAGCCCCATGCGTTAGCGGTGAATGATTGAGCGGCTTGAGTCCCCATTTTTTGTACTGTGCAGCTACTGGAAATCCCTGTATTAAATTGTGCTTGTGTGCAATCCAGTGTGTCGCCCCATGTAAAATCAGTTGTGCTACCGGCGCGGGCGGCATACTCCCATTCGGCTTCGCTGGGCAGCCGGTATTGTTTACCTGTCATCATTGTTAGCCAGGGAATAAAACGCTCCACGATATCGCTGTAGCTAATATTAATTACAGGGTGGTTGCCTCGGCCCCAGCCTTCGTCGCTAGGTTGGTGTAAGCACATGCGCACTTCTTTACATAAATCCCACAGTGCAAAAGGTATTTCTGTTTTTCCTAATTTAAACGCGTTTATTTTTATCGAATGTTGCGGCGCTTCATCGGTATCATTTTTGTTGCTACCCATTAAAAATTCGCCAGTGGGAATTGCGATAAAGTGATCTTCTAAATATGCAGCCACTTCTTGGCTAATACTTTTGAGTCTGGCGGTGGTGTATTTTTTTGCAACTTCTTGATTGCGCTTAAAACCATCGACGACTTCTTTAAAGGCGTGTTGGTTGAAGGTGAGATCGGCCTGTTGCCAGATTCTTAAGGCGTTTACAAAATCGCCGTCCTCAAAGGCGGCTTGGGCTTCTTTGTCGAGCCGGTGAGCGTAGTCTGCAATGGGGGAGGCGTCGTTAACTGATTTCATCATGCGATACATCATCAGGGTCTCTTTACCTTGTGCGGCCGCTGTTTTGGCTTGATAAAGATTTTGGCTGGCCTCGAAGTTGGCTCGCCGGCTGGTCATTTTTTGTTGCAACGCGACGGCATGATGGCGCGCGTGCAGGCACTTTTCTTGGGCAATAGCTTGAGCCAAGTTTTTTAGTTGATTGCTAAGGGTGCGAACTTCGGTGTTCGAAAAAATAACCTTGTCGGTGATGTCTTCCTGAAACAGTAGGGCATTTCTTTGGGTTTGTGATTCGAGCATGGGGAACATGACATTATTTTTAAGCGTCATGCGTTGGCGGTAAAGCGCCTGTTGTTCTTGTTTTATCTGTTGAAATAATTGCGTTGTCAGCTGAATGTCGTTGTCGCAATCTGCGTGGCTGGGCGCAATGGCGATAACGGCTATGCCGATAAAGAGCGCTGAGGCAACGGTAAGGGTAATTTTTTTTAGTGTAAATCTTAAATTCGCAAACATCGCGGAGTACTCGATAATAATGGGTGGTTAATTGTCGACATCCTGCCTTTAGGGACGAGGAAACAATATTTCATCCAATAATACTTGATCTCGACCTCCTTACCTTCGTTGCTCAAAGCGTTACATGCCCCGGCATGTGCCCCTTTAAGCGCCTCGATAAGAAAGCCGATCTCTTCGCCTAATTGGATAAACTATTATTGCCTCGTCCCTTATTAAAGAATTTTAAGGTGGCGTATAAAAAGCAGGCCGTTAATTCTGTGGCCTGCTTTTTATTGCGCTATGCGTTAAAAAGACATTTGTGGTTTTTCGGCATTACGATCCATAATCCAGGTGCGTAAAGCTTGTACAACAGGTTCTTTGTAAGGCATGGGGTTGCGGCAATTAACGCCATTGGTACAGCTGACGTTTGCATTCTGGCTTGTGCCGGCCGCTTTTAAGTACAGCCAACTTGCATTTAAATCGCCGGGAACAACATATTTCCAGTTGTTGACCAGTGAGGCATTGCCTAACAGTTGCTCTACAATTTCGGTTGATGTGATGTTTCCGCCAAGCTGTAGATTGTTCATGATTTGGGCATCGCCGTGGCACTGTAAACAGCCGTTATCTTCAAAGGCGGGGCGTACCACTTCGTGGAAAAAGCCCGATTCATTAGGTGTTCCGTTGCCTGTACCGGGGGTGCCGTTGCCACTTCCGTTGGGGGTGCGAGAAGCCAACGAAATTTCACGCCAATGATCCATTTCACGGCATTGCTTTAACATTTCGGTTTTGTAGTCGGCATCGTCTCGGGTTTTGCCTTTTGCTTTTCGGTAGTTTTCCCAAACGTTATCAATCCACCCGTGTAATTTCCAAAACAGGTAGGCATCGAGGTTTTGGTTATTGTTATTTACCGAATGCTCAACGCCCATTCCTGGGGAGCCATTTGAGTGTAAGTCGATATGTAGGTTGTTAAAATTAAAGCCCGTACTGCCCGGTGAACCACCGCATTGTAACCATGTTCCGAGCTCGCCTTCGGTGGCAAAACGGTTTAAATAACTTTCTATATTGTCGCCCATATCGGCAGAAGATAATTGGTTGTTATTCCAGTCATTAAAATAGGGGCGCAATACAGCGGGGTAATCGTTGCGGCCGGGGAATTGGTCCCAACCGGAAAACTGTTCTGTGTGCTCTGGCCATAGCTCTTTTAATTGTTCGAGCATTAACCGGTGGCCGGCTAAAAACTCTAAGCCATCTTGGTGTCCTGAACAGGTTGTTTCTTCTGCGCGAAAAAGAATGTCTTGGCAAGCATTGGGTAGGTCTGGCCTTGGGGTTTCGCCAAAGCCGCCGCAAGCGCGAACGTTATGCCACAGCACGTGTGCATCCTGCCATGCGTTGTCGTACATATATTCGTAAACGGTCGGGTGAACGGTTGCGTTTTTAACGCCGCCGCCGGCATCAAATTCGGTGGGGCCGTCGGTAATAAAGCCGTTGGTAATGTGAGGTTTAAAACCGTCTAGGCAGTGATCGTAGTCGCTATCATCTACTGATGAAGAAGAGGCCATTTGAGGCACGCTTGAGCTAGACGCTTCGCTTGAAATAATTGCGCTACTCGAGGCGACTGAGCTTGAACTCTCGGTGGGTGTATTGTTGCCAACGCAGCCGGATATCAGCAGCGCAAGTATTGCAGCTGAAGGCGCAAGAGCCATTTTTTTGTAGGGGGCACCGTTGCTAAGTTTCATTTTATTCTCGGCAAATTAAATGTGTGTTGAATTTTGGGCGGCACGAAGCCGCAGTGTAAGTAGTCACTAATCGGGCTTGTGGGAATTCAATCCCCGGCGCATTTTTACGCCAGGGGTTATTTACACGGGGTTAGGCAATGATGATTGACTTGTAAGTCAGTAAAGATCCATCGCGCTGCCTTTTTGATTCCATTAACCATTGTGCTGAAGAGGAGCCTCCGAATTCGGGATCGGATTGCATGGATCGATCTTGCATTCTTCCGCCGTTTTCGTTCACGTGGCTGTATTCTGGGTGGTTTAAATGAATGTCATTTGTTGTGGCGTCGGCAAAACCAAATTGGGTGGTGAGCAATTCCATGCCATTACGCATAAAGCGCAAGTGAATGTGGGTTGTTCGCCCTGCGTACCAATAAGGGAAGCAGGATTTAAAATAAACAATGCCATCGGCATTGGTAACTTGGCCGCCGCGATGCCAATACTTCGTCATTGCGCGCGCGTTGTTATCGGCGCAGCTTAGGCCAAATGAGCCATCCCAGTAACCGGGACCTATTTCTGTCGCTGTAGAGCGGTCATCTGAATACAGGCCTTCGCAGTTGGTGTGCCAAATTTCGACAGTGACGCCATCCATGGGGTTACAGCCGGCATCCATTACTTGAAAACCAAATACGGTGGGCAAGCCCACTTCGCCATCAGAAATATCTTCACGCAGGTAATCGCTTGGGCGGAAAAAACATGGCCCCAGAATTTGTCGGCCGGTTTGTTGGCTACAGGTTGTTGGTGGGCTATTGCCAAAAGGGCTGCTCGGTGGGAAGGGGGATGTTAATGAAGCGGTACCGCCCGTGGCCCAACCGTCGACGGCTGGCGCCTCACTACTGGATGCGGCTTCGCTACTTGAGGCGAGCTCGCTAGAGCTGCTTAAGCTAGAGCTACTTGAGGCTAGGCTGCTTGAACTTAGAGCGGCAGATGAACTACTCGTGCCAGAGGTGCCGGTACAGCCGAGCAAGCCTGCGGCCGGAAATGTTGCGACCGCAGAGCCAAATATTTTTACAAATTTACGGCGGTGAATAGGCGGTGTTACCGGTTTAATAATGTCATCGTTAATGTGCTTGCTCATGATTCACCCCTGTGTAGGTCTCTTTAAGATTTAACCTATTATGAACACTGGGATGACAAATAAAGCTTTTTTCGCGGCGCCAAGTGAGACCGAGTTCGGATTTTTCGGCACTTAAAATACGTGTTTTTTTGACGAGGATAAATAAATATTTGCCTTGCGGTAAATAAGTATGTGTGACGTATTTTGGTTATATCGAGAGTGTTTTTTAGCGGAAAAAAAGGGGCGTAATCGTTCTGTTTTAAGGTCATTTTGACTTATATGGAGGCTCGGTATTGACCCTGTGAGCTTCAACTAAGGTCTCCGATAGAGAGCAGCTACATCTGTTTTGGCAGTATTTAACACATAAACTGTGAATATTCCCTTTTTTTATCGCTTATGCGCTTTATGATTGCGGGGCTGTTGTTTTTATTTGGCTGTCGTTATTGAGATAATTCTTGGCGATATTGTGTAAATACCTATGGGGGATAGTTGTAATGTTAAACAAAGAGCAATTAAATAAGTTAAAAGCTAAAGTGCGTTCAGTAAAACCTGCGCAAGAGGGGGATGATAATCTTGGCCCGTTGAAATTACTGCCAGGCACCTGGAGTAATAAAGCCCTACCCGGGCGTGGCTGGAATATGATAGCGGTTCCTTTTTCGGATGGGCCTGCCAATTACCGTTTGCTGCTTAATCAATATGACGAAACGCTTAAGTTTGATTTAGTCGATGATAAAGTTGCCAATCGCGGGATTACTGTTGGTGGCGGGGACGATGATCAGTTTGTTGTGGCGATAGATTATGTACAAAAGATTGATCAAATAGCCGTAGAAGACTTCCCCGTGAGCGGTTTGGCGGGTGAACCCGGCGCAACGATTCATCACGAACCAGGCTTGTGGTTGCACATGACCAACAATATCACCAATGGTTTGGATATCGCGCGCTTGTCGACGATTCCCCACGGTGATTCGGTCTTGGCGCTGGGAACCAGTGATACAAGTTCTGCGACGCCGAGCATTGGTCAGGTGAATGGCTTACCGATTGGTGTAAGTCACGACTTAGACGGACGCTATTTGGCCCCTTATAAGCATTTTAATGACACCCCTTTTAAGGGCGTTGTTGATGCGCCGGGTTTCCCCGGTTTTAACCCTGTAGACCCCAGCGCGTTATTAAAGCTTGCGAATGAGGGGGTTAATATCGTGCGCACCACTAAGTTAGAGGTGGATACGACACTCGACGAAGCGGGCATTGTTAACATTCCATTTATTGTGAAGCAGGCGAATGCTTCTGATATGAAATCTACCTTCTGGATTCAAGAGGTTGAAGAAACTGATGATAAAGGCCACACGAAAATAACCTTGCGATTACAGTATCTTCAAGTTGTGATGTTGGACTTCTTCCCTCGCACCGATGGCGCTGCCGGTTTAATCCGCTGGCCGCATATCAGTATTAATACCTTAGAAAAAGAAACCCCTAAAAAGAAGGCGTGCAGCTAAGGGCGTGCACGGAATAAGTTGCTGGAATTTGGGTTTTTGGGTGCTTGCTTGACGA
>NZ_CEXWTU010000179.1:0-10512 GCF_982758155.1 Marinagarivorans sp.
TATCATCTTAGCGAGCCATTACGCATTGGCGCTATTTTTACCATTGGCCCTTATCTAATCCCGCGCATTATTCCCGCCATACGCAAGTTAGCCCCAAAAATGCCACTGTATGTGGACGAAACCTATACCGCCACGTTGCGCAAACGTATTCGCCAAGGCGAGCTTGATGCCATTATTGTGGCCCTGCCGTTTACCGAAGCCGATGTAGTAACCCAAAAGCTTTACGAAGAGCCCTTCGTGGTGCAAATGGCGAGCGACCATCCATTAGCACAACAAGCGAGTATTGAGCCCGAGCAGCTTACCAACCAAAATGTATTACTGCTGGGTGAAGGCCATTGCTTTCGCGATCAAGTGTTAGAGGCCTTACCCAACCTTCGTCAACAGGCCAGCGACCCCAGCGGTTTAATCCGTACTGCCGCCGAGGGCAGTTCACTCGAAACACTCAAGCATATGGTGGCCTCAGGCTTTGGCATTACCATTCTTCCACAGTCTGCCACCGGCGATAGCAACCCACTATTAACAACGCGCCCCTTTACCGGCACGCCTCCAAAACGCTGCGTTGCACTGGCTTGGCGAGCAAGTTTCCCGCGCCACAAAGCGATTGATGTTGTTCGCGAAGCCATTCTTCAAAGCTACGCTAAAGACACTAATGCCTAATATTAACGCACAAATACCACTGCAAAATATTCCCGTAGCCAGCTTAAAAGGCGTAGGGGATAAGTTGGCCGCTACACTGGCAAAGCTTGGTCTCAACAGTATTCAAGATCTCCTGTTTCACCTGCCTTCGCGCTATGCCGATCGTACCCGTATCGCCGAAATGGTCGAGCTACAATCGTTGCAGCCTGCGGTTATTCAAGGCGCCATCACCAGCAGCCGTGTCGTTTTTGGCAAAAAACGTAGTTTGGTCGTCAATTTAGCCGACGATACCGGCCAAGTCGTATTACGCTTTTATTTTTTTACCGCGACCCAACAAAAACTACTAGCCGAAGGCAACTGTTTACGCTGCTATGGCGAACCACGCCCCGGCGCACTCGGGCTAGAAATGTATCACCCCGAATATCAAGCGGTTGAATCATTGGATGATATCGAAGGCTTAGAAAACACACTAACACCGGTTTACCCCTTAACCGACGGGCTCAGCCAAAAACGCCTGCGCTCACTTATGCTGCAAGCACTCGACATGCTAGATAAAAGCCCCCCCAATGAATTGCTACCTGTCGAAATAAGTCATCATTTCAATAACTGCACCTTAAGCGACGCCCTACACCTAGCCCATAACCCACCGCCAGACGCTGACATTAATAGCCTAATGTCTGGCACCCACACCTGTCTGCAGAGGCTCGCATTTGAAGAATTACTGGCCCATAACCTCACGGTGCAGCAAACACGTTTAGCCCACCAACAAGACCCCGCGCCCTCATTACCGGCGGATGAAACGCTTAAACAAAAACTGTTAAATCAGCTGCCTTTCAAGCCCACCAATGCGCAGCAGCGAGTACTGCAGGAAATAGAAGCCGACTTAAGCCTAAACCTTCCTATGCATCGGCTAGTGCAAGGCGATGTGGGCTCGGGCAAAACCTTGGTCGCGGCACTCGCCGCACTCTGTGCACTAGGCAATGGCTATCAAGCGGCCTTAGTCGCCCCCACCGAAATTCTCGCCGAGCAACACCGCAATAACTTTCAGCAGTGGCTCAATGCATTAGGCTTTGAGGTTGCATGGCTAGCAGGCAAAGTTACCGCCAGCCAAAAACGCAAAGCCCTCGAAAAACTCGCCAACGGCGAAGCCCATATGGCCGTAGGTACCCACGCATTATTTGAAGATAATGTGATTTTTAAACAACTGGGCCTAGTGATCATTGATGAGCAGCACCGCTTTGGCGTGCAACAACGGTTATCCTTGCGTAAAAAAGGTGGCGAACACTGCCCGCATCAGCTGGTGATGACGGCCACACCCATTCCGCGCACCCTGGCCATGACAGCCTATGCCGATTTAGAACTCTCCATTATCGACGAGCTTCCCCCCGGCCGTACGCCCGTCAATACGGTGATGATTAACCAAAACAAACGTGCCGATATTATCGCCCGTGTTCGCGCCGCGTGTGCCGACGGGCAGCAAGCCTACTGGGTTTGCACATTAGTCGAGGACTCCGAAACGCTCGCCGCCGCTGCGGCCGAACAAACCTGTGCGCTATTGCGCGAGGCCGCGCCCGAGTTGGCCATTGGCTTGGTTCACGGACGCTTAAAAAGTAAAGAGAAAGACGAAGTTATGTCAGCGTTTAAAGCCGCTGAACTCCACCTACTGGTCGCCACAACAGTGATCGAAGTGGGTGTTGATGTGCCCAATGCCAGCTTAATGATTATTGAAAACCCCGAGCGTCTTGGCCTTGCTCAACTGCACCAGATTCGCGGCCGAGTCGGTCGTGGTCAGCGCGCGAGCCACTGTGTTCTGCTTTACGGCCAACCCTTGTCGAAGCAGGGCCGATCGCGCCTAGAGGTTTTGCGTAATTCTAACGACGGTTTTGTGATTGCCGAAAAAGACTTAGAACTGCGCGGTCCTGGCGAGCTTTTAGGTACCCAGCAAACCGGAGATATGCACTTTAGGCTCGCTAATTTACAGCGCGATGCCGACATGATCGAACGTATTCACGGTGTCGCCAAAACGTTATTGCAGTATCACCCCGATATTGTAAAAGCCCTTGTCAGTCGCTGGTTCAATAATCAACAGGAATACGTTAAGGCTTAAAATGCCTATTGCCGGCAGACTCCGTCCAAATCGTTATAACACAACCACTTATCTATAGCGTTTCCCGACCAATGGCCCACAATTACCGGCTCCAGCAGCTATATTTTAATGACAGATTGAAAGTCGTTAAGCGAGGAGTTCGTTGTGACATTAAACGCCGGTATTTTGCAAATGTTAGAAACCAATAACATTCACTATCAATTGCGAGATCACTTACCCAAGCAACCCGCTAGCTCTTCCAGTAATGCTGGCTGCTTAGTGAAATCGATTCTACTCAAAGACAGCCAAGGTAGTGTGCAAGTTCTTTTACCCTGGAACTTCATTCTCGACTTAGACGCCGTCTCAACCGAATTTAATCGCAACCTAAAAGCGGTAGCCAATGAAGATCTGCGTGCGGCCCTCGAGCATGCCGGTTTAAGCGCTGTACCAGCGATTCCCCAGTGGCAGGACTGCACCACGTTGGTGGATAGTGCTTTACTGGAGTACAGCACGCTTTGGCTAGAAACCGGCGACCACGAACAAATGCTGGAAGTGACGCACGATGATTTTTGCGCCATGATAAAAGCCGCCAATATTGCACGTATTGGCAACCAAGCCCCCGAGCTACCACAGTCCAGCGAACGGGATACCGCACAAATTTCAGCGTCGGTGCAGCGTTTTACGCAACTGCGCATCAAACAACGCTTAGAAGACACCCTAGAACTACCACCACTGCCCGCAACAGCCCGTAAAATTATTCAACTGCGCGCCAACCCCGATGCGGATATTAGCGATTTAACCGATATTGTAGAACTAGACCCCTCATTGGCCGCGCAAGTGGTTAGCTGGGCAGCTTCGCCTTACTATTCAGCACCCGGCAAAATTAAATCGGTACACGACGCCATCGTGCGTGTACTGGGTTTTGACATGGTACTCAACCTTGCGCTGGGCTTAGCGCTCGGTAAGACCATGTCTGGCAGTGTAATGAATGAGAAACAAGTAACGGCCTACTGGCGCCATGCTGTATGTATTGCGGCAGCAGTAGAAGGCCTTGTAACGAGTATTCCAAGAGAGCATCGCCCGGCTTTTGGCATGTCTTATTTATCGGGCTTACTGTGCAATTTTGGACACCTTGTACTGGCCGATGTATTTCCGCCCTACTACGCGAATATTAGCCGTCACTTGGATGCCAACCCACATATTCAAAGCAGTGCCGTGGAACAAAACATCGTTGGGGTAAGCAGCTGTCAAATAGCCAGCTGGCTGCTAGAAACGTGGAGTATGCCTAACGAAGTTGTCACTGCATTGCGTCAGCAACACAATCCAAACTTTCAAGGTGAACATGCAGAATACGCACATCTTATTTATATCGCAGAACAACTGCTAGCACGTAAAGGTGTCAGCAACCGCCTTCCTGCACCTATTCCAACAAAACTCTACGAGGGTTTACACCTAGACCCAGAAACGGCGGAAACCACCATCGATAACGTGCTCGAGTCCTGCTCTGAGTTAAATGGTATTGCCGAAAAGATGATAAGCTAACACGATCGATTAACCGGTTTCATTAACCGGTTGCGGGTTAGCTTATCCTTGAATAAAAAACTTGAATAACAAAAACATCAATACCAAAAGGGCTTGGCGTAAACACCAAGCCCTTTTTATTGGCCACGAATTTAACCGTTAATGCCGTAGCTACTAATGTGTGCTAATGCTTAGTAATTACCAGTAAAACCTCGCCCACCCTAAAACCAAATTTAATCATTTTTGATTCATTAATGAGTGTATTGTCATTAACCAGATACATTCGGTCATCAACAGCCACATCAATAACATCACCTTTATAGGGTACCTGCAAAACATACTTCAAGAATAAACTATTACCTGCTACTTCTAGCTGACCCTCTCCCGTAACATCACCTGCCGTAGCAAGATACTGACCATTTTCGGTCGGTGTTAAAGTCCATATGCGACGCTGTTTTTCTCCGTCATCAAAGATAAAGGCTTCGTCCAACGTCCCAACGCCTTCGTCCCAACTTGCCGCAATATCCGCATTGAACATGCGTATGACTTTACCTGAGCGGTTTTTAACCACACCATGAGCACTTAAACTACCATCAAAAAAGCTTTCTAAATCAAGAGTAGGTGCATATTGCTGATAGTCTGTTACCTTTACTTGAGAACAAGCTGTTAACATCACCATTACAAACAAACCTCCAAACAGCTGAATAAAAGAACGGGAAAACATAATAACCTCACACTGGTTTTTGAGCTTTTACGTGTTATAGCAGAAATTGTATGACTCGAACCGATAAAAAAGTATTCGCAACGATTGAGCAACTGTAGAGGCAACCGACACCCTTGAGCACACGCGTACGCAAATGGCTATCCCGCATTCAACTCAGCGGCATACAAAATGGTGCAGCGCTCGCTGAACGCTGGCTAGCCACAATTGGTGGTTGCCTCGCTATTTTATGCATTGCGGCCTTTAGCGTTCGCATCACCGGTACACTGGGTGCCGCCGCCGTTGTCCCTTCTATGGGTGCGTCAGCCGTTTTACTCTTTGCCGTCCCGCATGGACCGTTGTCACAACCGTGGGCTTTATTTGTAGGGCACAGTGTCTCTGCCGTTGTGGGCGTAACCTGCGCTATGCTGATTCCTCATATGTTAGTCGCAGCTGCTCTCGCTGTGGGCCTAGCCATTGGCGCAATGCACATAACGCGCTCGATCCACCCACCCGGCGGTGCAACAGCCCTTGCCGCGGTTATCGGCGGATCTACAATTCATGAACTCGGCTACTGGTACCTACTTATGCCGACGCTCATTAATTGTATTATTATTTTTGCTTTTGCGATGATCTTTAATAATTTATTCCCCTGGCGGCGCTACCCTGCATCACGCATAAAATATCGGCCTATGGCACCCAGCGCGTCGGCACAGCTGAACCCTCAAATACTGGAAGACACACTTCGTGAGCACAACATCCACATCCCAACAAACCAGTTGCTACCCGCCATTAATACCGCCTTGCAAAAAACAAAACAACAAGCTGGGCATTTAACCATTGAGCTCGGGGGCGTCTACTCTAATGATAAACCCGGTGCCGACTGGGCTGTGCGCAAAATCATTGATGAATCACCTCATGCAGACCCAGAAAAATATATTGTGATTTATACGGTACTCGAAGGTAATGGCGTAAAAAGACACTCAGGCAGCTGTCGTCGCTATGAGTTTTCGGCATGGGCAAAAAAACAACTGCAAGCAATCGCGCCAATGTAAAGGGCGAAAAGCAATAATAATGACAAGAAGAATTAAAATAATGTACAAAATTCCGCTGAGATTACTGTTGATTAATTGCATCGCTGCAATACCGCTAAACCCTGTTTTTGCGCAAGAAGTTCCCGCCGATAAAAATGCAGATATTATTTTTACCGCATGCCAGCACAGCAAACACGGCACGGCTTTTTATGGCGCAGAGTGCACGCAAATTACAGTACCGCCAACAACACGTTCGCCAGCAATAACGCTAAATGTATTAAAGGCGCGAGCGCGCAGCACTCCAACACAAGACCCTTTAATTGTTATTACCGGTGGCCCTGGGACTTCCGCAGTCTCTTTGGCGTGGCAATATCTACGTTTTTTTTACGCCGTGCAAAAAAGCCGAGATATCCTTTTTATTGATCAACGCGGCACAGGAAAAAGCGCACCCTTTAACTGCGCCTCTGTAAGTGATCTCGACCAAACACAACCCAGCGCGCAACTTGTGGCCGCAATGAACAAAACTTTGATCCAATGCGCCGAAACATACAACACGCCAACACAGCCACTTTCAGCGATAACCACTCGCCAGGCCGCACTCGATATCGAGAGCGTAAGAACACAACTGGGCTATACGCAGCTCAACTTATGGGGCAGCTCTTACGGCACCCGTGTGGCAATGGAATACCAACAACTTTTCCCGCAAGCGATCCGTACCGTAATTGTTGACGGTGTAGCGCCCGGCGCAATTGCACTACCTCGCCACGCAGAGCACGACGCGGCGCACGCATTGCAACAGTTATTTATCGCTTGCGAAGCCCAACCTGCCTGCCTAGAAACTTTTGGTGACTTAAACAAAAAGTGGCAACAAGTCATTAAGCATCTAACAAAAACACCCACAACCGCACAACTCCATCACCCGCGCACCCAAGAAGCTTTAACAATTACCGTAACCGCCGCTTTAGCGTCTAACTGGGTGCGTTTTGCGCTGTATAACCGAGAATTATCCGCCCTACTCCCTATGGCCATTAATGCCGCCTTTGCACACGATTACCGGCCACTTTCGAATTTAGCTCAGATTGCGAGCGATAGCGTGAATGACGGTATGAGTTATGGCATGCACGCCGCTATTTTGTGCGCCGAGGACAGCCAAGCGCCCCATATACCACGCACAACACACACAAACCAACAGGGGCTTACGCCGTCTGTTATGCCGCCTATGCCGTTTAGCGAACTCAACGACCTAAGCCCTGCATGTAAAGCCATGCCAAAAAATACCGAAGACACAATCAAGACACTATTCACCCCAATCACCAGCGATACCCCTACGCTTATCACCTCAGGTCAATTCGACCCGGTCACCCCGCCCTTTTGGGGAGAATGGGCCAGCCAAAATATGACGCAAGCTAAGCATATTATTGTAGAAGGCGGGCATCACGGAGTCTCTGGCATTGGCTGTATGCCTAAAATTATTGCCCACTTTATTGAGTCTGCCAGTGTTGAAAATTTAGAACTCGAGTGCGTAGAAAAAATAACACCGGTTTCATTCTTTATTGACGGTGCCGGGCCATCGTTACTTGAGCATGCACATCCGCGGATTACTCCAGTAGAGGCTTCAGCCACTGAGGGTAAAAATCATGATTAATGTTGAATCTATTCAAAAAACCTTTGGCGCTACCAGCGCCGTTCGCGACGTAAGCTTTAGTGTTGCACCAGGCCAAACGCTGGGCTTATTGGGCCCTAACGGTGCGGGTAAAACCAGTAGCTTACGTATTTTATGCGGCTTACTCACCCCCGACGCCGGCCAAGTGCATATCGATGGCATTGATGTTGTAAAACACCCCGTAGAAGCGCAAAAAAAACTGGGCGTATTACCCGACAATTGTGGCCTTTATACCCGCTTAACTGCCGCCGAGAATTTACGCTATTTTGCTCAGCTTTATGGCATATCAAAATCGCACACAAAACACAGAATTGATGTGTTAGCTCAGCAACTGGATATGGAAGCCATACTGCATCGCAAAACACAGGGGTTTTCTCAGGGCGAACGCATGAAGGTCGCACTTGCGCGCGCGTTGGTGCACGAACCACCGTACCTAATATTGGATGAGCCCACCAATGGCTTAGATGTATTAACAACCCGCGCTGTGCGATCACTGTTACAGCAGTTAAAGCAAGACGGTATTTGTTTAATATTTTCTAGTCACTTAATGCATGAGGTTACGCACTTGTGCGATCAACTTACCGTTATTACACACGGTGAAGTCTCTGTCAGTGGTACGCCAGACACTATTATTCAGCAAACAGGTTGCACCGACTTAGAATCAGCCTTTGCACACCTATGCCTCAACACCAAAGCAAATAATAAAACAATCCATGGAGCCGCAGAAGATGAATAAAATATGGGTTGTTTTCAAGAAAGAATGGCTCGATACCCGCCGAGATATTAAAGGCGTACTGCCTATTTTTATTATGCCACTACTGTTTGCGCTAACGAGCTATGGAGTGCTGAGCTTTGTGGTTGTTATGCAAAAAGATAAACCTGAATTCGTGCTTTCGGTGATGAACCCCGAGCATGCTGCGCCTCTTATCGCTCAATTACAGGCAGCGGGTATTAATACAACGCCCTTCACCGGCAATGCTCAAGAGGAAATTCGCAACGGCAGCGTGCCGATGGTGTTACGTATTCCCGATACCTTTAGCGATAATTTTCGCAGCCAACGCCTAGCAAATATTGAATTGATTTGGGATCTTTCACGCAACGATCATCACGCCACGGCAAATCGCGTTAAAGCCATTACCGGCCAGTGGTTCCAAACCTTAGGCGCTCAGCGCCTTATTCTACGAGGCGTTAGCCCGCAAGCAGCGCAAGTAGGGCAAATATTTGATGTGAATACCGCGCGCGAGCAACAAATGGCCATGCGTATTTTAGGCTCAGTACCCTTATTTTTGGTCTTAGTGGCTTTTATCGCCTGCGCTGGCGTTGCAACAGAAATGGCCGCTGGAGAACGGGAAGGACGAACACTGGAAACGCTATTGATGGTTCCCGTCGCAAAGCACTGGCTATTTTTCGGTAAATGGTTGATGGCCTGCAGCCTTTCCTTAATCGTAATGACCATGGCATTACTCGGCCAGTTTTTGGCTATTCGCTACGCCCCCACGGCTGATCTAGGCTTGCGGGTGGATTTATCAGCTTTCGATTATGCTCGCGTTTTTATTCTACTGGTACCGTTGGTTGCTTTAGCCAATTCACTGCTGTTGTTCATTTCACTACGTGCCCGCTCCCTTAAAGATTCACAAACCTATACCCAGCTAGTCACGCTACTGCCGACTGCTACCGGTCTGTATGTTTTACTTTCTGGCAAGGCCACCACATTAACAGTAGCCGCTATCCCACTGTTAGGCAGCCAAGCTTTAATCACTGACGCATTAAGCGGCCTAAGCCTACATCCTGGTTTTATTATCCTGAATGCCAGCGTATGTTTTTTATTAGCCGGCGTGTTTTCAGCTCTTGGGGTTTCTTCATTCAAACTGCGATAAGTGGCATTCACGTCACCACCAATCGGCCAGCAGAACCGTTAAGGTAAGGGCTTCTAGCAACGCGCTATTACCACTTAAAACGGTCTAGGTAACTACTAGCGCCCATGGTCTATATTAATTAGGATAACCGCACAAAGCGTGGCGGTATGGACTGTTTTAACACTCTCCGGTCAACGCTAGATACTGACCCGAGGCTAGAATGACGGCGCACACGTTACCTATGAACTCAGATGCTCATCAGAATAAGTCTGATAGTGAAACGGATAACGAAATTATTCCTTCACTTAAGATTCCTCACGGCTTTAAACTTGATGTAAAGAGCAAAAAGGTTGTACGTAAAAACTCCGTTATTAAACCGCTGTTAATACTCTTCGTCAGCGCTGGAATTATCGTTCTTGCGGCATTCGTTTTTAACCATATGAAATCCTCTATCAATGGTGGTGCCGTGCTCGCATTTAATGCATCCCGCGATTACACACAAACACCTTTCGACGAGCTAGACGCACAACAACTTTGTCAGTTTCAAACACAAGAAGTCCACGGTAAGCACCTCATCATGAGCTACCTAGACACTCATTCAAGTCGATTTGAGCCGACAGCTGGGATATACAAGGTTTTTTTGGTCGCGCACCTAGGTCAACGCAATGACTACGAAGAGGCCAAAATTCATTGTTATATTGACCCGAACAAGCATCTTATCAGTCACTATAAAACCATCATTACCGGCAAGGGATCCATCATGAGCCGCGCACTGAAATTCTTCACGGGTTAATCTAAGCTTCAACCTAAAAGCGCACACCAACAAACATAACAAAAAGATATTGAGTGTCATTGCCCGCACATAGAGTAGTCAATTTCTCACAAGCACTGAATAGAATGTCAGCTGGAAAATAGGCCTTGGGTTACCTAATATGATAAGCATATTCACAGCGAGTCATCTGGGACGAGGAAACAATATTTCATCCACTAATACTTGATCTCGACCTCCTTACCTT
>NZ_CEXWTU010000180.1:0-10505 GCF_982758155.1 Marinagarivorans sp.
CCCTTCTTGCGCCGAACAACCAATGGCATTTACGCGGCTATTAATGGCTGTTGTCGGGCAGGTATCTATCGCATTCACGACACCGTCAATATCTGAATCGTGAGTGTTGGCGACAACGGCTTTTGGTGTAACGGCGTTTGCCACAATACAGGTGGGGGTTATGTTTGGGGTTTCTTGCGCGTGAGAAACAATAAAACCAAAGGCAATACTTTCGCCAGGCGCTAAGTCGCGATCATCGCTGTAGCCTTTGGCTAAAAATTGTGAGGTACCGGTTTGTTGCACAATGGTATCCCAGGCTTCGCGGTATAAAACATCGCCGTTAAAGTGAATGTTTACGGTCCAATCTTGCATTGTATTTTCACCCACGTTACTCACGACAATATCTTTAGCAACAAAGCCGCCCGCCCAACGTTGTATTGCTCCAATACTACAAGTGAGTGAATGGCCAGCAATATTGACCCAAATATCTTGCGACAACGAAGCGCTACCGTTGCGGTGTATTGCTTTAGCATAAAGACGCTGGCGGCCGGGGTTATCGGAATGCAATAGGGTGTTAAACGGGGGCTTATTCGTTGTTGCAATAGGCTTATCATTCGCGTAATAAATAACGCGGGTAATATTTTCAAGCGATGCCCCTATACCGAGCGGAATAGCGTTGGGTGCAAGGGTATCGTTAGCGATAAAGGTATTGATTGCCAACGCGGGTATGGGCTCTGCGATATTACTTTCTAAATCATCAATTTGAAGAAGGTAGGCAATAAGATCATTTTTTTCTGATTTTTTTAATGTTTGGGCATTGCCATGATGTTTAAGATTAATGACATCAAGTAGTGTGGCAGCGGAGCCATCGTGAAAATAGGGCGCGCTATGCCATAGCGATTTTAGCGTTGGGGTATCAATACCATTTAGACGATGACTGTTTAAACGTTTCCCGCTGGTGATTTTAAGTGTACCGACATCATGGCGTAAACCTTGTGGGCTATCGCTAAAAGCTTGGCCGCTATGGCACTGTGAGCAATCTAATTCTTGATAAAGTTTTTTTCCGCGCTGCGCTGCGGGGGTAAGCAACCTTTGTGGATCTCGTTGCGGGCTAATACCAAATTTTGTTAAAGAGGCCGTATAAGCCGCAATGGCATCTAATGCATGTGAGCGACCAGCCTTGACGTGGTCGAGTGTATTAACAGTGTCGTCAAAATCTTTATCGTCTAATAATCCGCGGCCGTTGAATGCACCACGAATGTCATGTTCAAAATCTTGAATCTCATCAAAATTGGCGCTCCAGTGTAATCGCCCATGGGCAGTGCCGGCGCGGCCGCGTAAATCGATGGTATTACGTAGGCCTTCACCGCGATCAGAAAAATCCCATGTACGACCGTCGTGCTCGGCTTCTAGGTGGCAAGAGGCGCAGCTAATGTAACCATCCCGTGATATACGTGTATCTGATGCCGCATTAAATAATTGTTTACCTTCCAGTACCATAGCGGGCAGCTTCTCTGTGGTGACTGTCGTGTAGGTTCCCTGTATTTGAAATTGACCGAGGCTGCCTTGCGGGCCAGTGAAGATATTAACTTTTTGTACCGTTCGCGATAGATAGTTGTGAATATAAAGTGTATTACCGTAAAGGGTTAAGCCGATTGGGGTTTTGTTGGTATTTATGCGATCCAATACTTGTAGCGATTCAGTATTATAAGCGGTAATACTATTATTACCGCGGTGGCTAACGTAAGCGACGGCGCCGCTTTGGCTAAAACTTATGGCACTTGGTAATTCGTGGTTATCCGTGTCTATGCGTTTACCGGTGATTTCTAAGTTCTGTTCAATATCAATAAAAGAAATAATTGAGCGAACAGAGTTCTCAAAGGTGAGGGCTTTGCCGTCACGCATTCCGCCGCGCAGAATATTATCTTTTTTGGACCCCACCCACAGGGTTTTACCATCGGGGGCAATGGCAAGGCTGATTAAATAATTGGGTAGCCCACGCCCGTTTCTGTCGGAATCTTGATGATTATCCATGTGTAAAGGAATAACGGTTGCGTGATTAAAGGTCGTGGTGTCGACGGCGTAAACCTCGCCTTGGTGGTCTGGCGATATAAAGCGTGTGGCAAATAATCGGCTACCATCTTGGCTTATAGCAAGTGTCCGTGGCCAAGGGCCGACATAGAGTTGATCTTCAATGGTAAGTGTTTGAGTGTTTATACGATAAAGGTAGCCGGTGCCCATAGCGGCAACATAAACAGCCTGTTTGTTCGGTGCCAAAACAATGCCTTGTGGTCGGCTGCCGTGGGGGAGGGGAATCGTTTTGATGACTTTTCCGGTAGTGCTTTTTATCACCGTGATTACGGCGTCATCTTCGCTGCTGATCCAAATATTACCGAATGAATCTTGCGCTAGTGAGCGGGGGTTATCGGCAACCTTAATGTCGTAGATTTTTTTACCGTTGCTGGAATGAATCGCCGTTACACTATTGTTGTCTGGGTTTACGTTCCAGATTAACGGTTGTGCGGTGTCGCTAATAATTGTACTAGAAGAAATGCCAACGCTGTTGCTAGCTTGGCTTATAACAATATTTTGCGTTGAATAATCGCGAAGCCCTGCAGAGTTTTGTACCTTCAGTTGTACATTATAAATCCCGGTCTTCGTGTACTGATGGCTGAGCTGATGTTGCGTGCTATAGGGTGTCTCTATGCCGTCGCCCCAATTAATACTGTATTGCAGTGAGCCATCGGCTGATTGCGCCTTTATTGTAGCCTCTACTTGTTGGCAGGTTTTGCAGTGGCTACGATCCAGGCTAAAGTGAGTAATTTTTGGTGGTCGCTTTTGGCTAATGTTATCACCTGTTGAAAAGACAATGCGAAAGTCTTCCGTTAGCGCATTGCCTGCTACGTCGCTTAAACCTTCGGCAAAAATAATAAATTCGTAGGTTGTATTGTGCTCAAGCAAGGCCTTAGGTGTGATGTTGATCACATCGTGATCGGAGCTGACAATATCTACCGCTAGAGCACTTTTATGTAGGGGGCGAAGAATAATATTCTTGTTATTAATAGTTTTGATATCGAGGGTTTCTGGGATGACCACGCCAACGCGGCTGCTTACAGGCACTTGGGTGGCATTAGCGGCGGGGCTATGAAATAACACTTCGGGTGCTTGTGTATCGGGTTGGCTTTGGTGGCACCATATTCTACCGGTATCTGGGCGGTGCATACCGGCGGTAATTAATAGGTTCCCAACGGGTAAGGTGTATTCACCACCGCCTTCAGGAAACGTCGCTACTGTTTTAAAAGTATTCATATCCACTTTGGCATCGCCAATAAACATAAAGTGATCTTGAAATTGGGCGTAACGAATGCGGCCTTCAAAATCAAAGCGGCCCACATGTTTTAAGTTTTTGGGGTCGCTAAAGTCGATAATGTCTACACCGCGCTGTGCGGTGGTATCGCCATTTTGCGCGAGGATTACGTAATGCCCCCACACCGGTACGCTGTCGTAGGCTTTAATCAGCGGTGTGCCATCGGCCGTGGTACGTATGCTATCCAATAAAATCGGATTTTTGGGGTCGCTTAAGTCATAAGTGGCAACTCCCTGCGGGGTTTCGTTATCGCCGGTTACGATCAGTAAATTACCAATAAGGTTTACATGGCCTTCAAAGCCGGTATCGCTCAGCACATTAATCGTGCTTAGTTTGTCTTGATCGGGTGTGCGTAAATCGTGAACGGAGAAATGGCCGACTTGCTGATATTGGTAGGCATTAGCGACATCCGAAAAGCCGAAGGGGTAATAACTGTTAACCATATCACTGGCATTAAAAATGGGTTCGGCTTCTTTTAGCTCGGGCAGTTGTGATAAGTCGACTTGGTGCAGGCCGGACCAATGATAAAGCTCTGTTTCACCAATAAAGGTATGGGTGTGCTGCCCCTCCCAAAGGTTGTTGTCATAGCTATTCACTAAAACCGGTGAGGCTGGGTCGTCTAAATCCCACACTTTTGTCATCGAACCGCCGTGACGGTTTTGAATGAGGTAGCCGTTGTGGTAAGTAAAGAACATTGTGCGCAGGTCTTCGCCTTTTAAGCGGCTAAGTTCTTGACCTTGCTGGCAGCGGTAGTTTTGCAGGTCTAGCGATAAGGCGGGTAAAGCGGTGAGCAAAAGTAGGCCAAGTAGCAGAGTTCTTCTGATATATGTTGTATGAAAAAGCATAGGTACCACGATTTGGGCTTATAACGGGGTATAAGCAAACGGTATAGGGGGGGGGCGATATAAGGGGTATAACGATTAATATGTAACCGCATGTGGATTATGGTGCCAAAATCGTGACAAAGTAAGTACACAGCTGCAGGGGTTGGATGTTTTGTGAACTCATCGACGCTAATGCCGTGGCTTGGTTGCCGCCTGGAGCGCTTTATGGGGTAGGGCAAAGTGGCGTTGGGGCAACTTCGGAGCTTGTACCTCCAGTGCTCTATGTCGAATCTGAACCCTGCCCGCAACTCTGGGCCCCTTCCTTTAAGCCGCCCACGGTACAGCAAGGCAGCCATTTAGAAGAATTCACTACTGATATTTTGACTGCATCGTAAGTGCGTATTCATTAGCCCTAAGGGGCGTGCATTGAATAACTTCCCGTTTTTGAATCCTTGGGTGCACGCTTGCCTTCGTTAAAAATATTTGCAATAGCCGGCTATTGCGCCATATTTTCGCCTTGTCAAGCAAGTACCCAAAAATCCAAATTCCAGCAACTTATTCCGTGCACGCCCCTAGGCTGATTTAGCGGTCAGTTCATCATCCCGTTTGCTAAAACGGCAATGGCCATGCTCAAGCCTAACCACATGAATATTTTGGTGCTTTTCCACCACTCGCTGGAAAACATCTCGATATTGTTATTTCGGTAACTCGAATCAAGCCAGTATTTGATGCTGTCTGTGAAGTCTTCGAAGCTTTTGAACATTAATAGGTAAAGCACGGCGGCTGCAATAAGCCCTGCAATGATGGCTCCGGCGCCAAGGTCTAATAATCCGAAAATAAAGTGTTTGCTCTCTTCCATTGTTTAGTCCCGAAAGTTTTTAGGTGGCTAATTTGTTCGGTGAGTAACACTTGAAGGTTAGCTCACTATGGCGGGTAAAAGGTTACTTTTGTCATTATGGGTATGGATGCTACGCGACTTGAGGGGCAAATAATAATGAATATTCGAAGCTTATTCGACCTGAACAGGGCGGCTATCTAGCGCTCCGGCGTGAGCGCCCAAACGTAGACTCCCAGCCACCACGGATACCGAATAGGGGTATCGCTGAAAAAAATGTCAGAAGTGTTGGTGTTATCTAGCGGACTCCTTTATTGCCTAATTTTATTGTTATTAAATGAAGTAAAAGTTATGAGCTAAAAATTTCAAATTCATATTTTCATGCCGATATTAATAGTTTTTTGTATTTTTGTCTTATAGTTAGAAAGAAATTATATAAATTTACCTTCAATTGTTGTCTTTTTTACCCCACTTAAATATTGATTTAATAATTGTGATGCGCCACAAGAATGTGGTTTGCGTGGGCTGTGCGCAAAATTGTTGTGGGTGATATACATGAAATATAAGCCGGATTACAGGGCTTGAATGTTTCTGATGTACCAAATTCATAACAATTAATGGTCAATTATATTATGCAATATTTATCAGCTAAACGTATTCCGTTGGCGGCTGCAGTGGCTGCCGCAGCCTTGCTTTCGGCGTGTACCGGGGGCGGTGAAACTTCGTCATCTGCCGTTGCGCTCAGTAGCGAAACTACCGTGATATCGAGCAGCGCAATGGCTGTTAGTTCGAGCAGCGTGCCCGTGGTGATTAGCAGTTCAAGTATTGCGGCGTCTTCAAGTAGCGTTAACTCTTCAGGCCCTATGCCTTTTTTAATGGGGATTAATGTTGGTGGTGGTGCGATTACGGTGCAGGGTAATCCCTATATTGCCGATCGATTTGCGTCGTCGGGCACCCCGAATACTACCGATGATAGTATTGACGGCACTACGGACCAAGAGCTATATAAGTCAGAGCGCTACGGCGATTTTACTTATCAAATACCGGTGACGAATGCGACCTATGCGGTTGAGTTACATTTCGTGGAAATGTATCAAACAACGGCGGGCGCGCGTACTTTTAATGCCGGTGTAGAAGGGCAGGCGGTGTTGACCGGCTTCGATATTTTTGCAAGCCAGGGGCATGATACGGCTTACACGATTCGACAAGATAACGTTGTGGTTGATGATGAGACTTTGACCATTACACTGGAAAAACTGGAGGATAATGCAACGCTCAGCGGCATTACTGTGTACTCCTCGAATGGCGCCTTTGTCGAGCCACCGCCACCGCCACCACCACCCGTTTCGGCCGAGAACCCCGGCGCCGATTGCGTTGTGGGCGCGTTGCCCAGTGGTAATTCGCTGCCCAATAATCCAAACCTGCCAGACCCATTCACCAAGCTCGACGGTACCCGCATGACCGACAAGGGCGAGTGGCGTTGCCGCCGCCAAGAAATTTTAAAGCAGGCGTACAATTACATTTACGGTGATAAGCCGGCCAAGCCCGATAGTGTGACGGGTACCGTTAGCTCTAATAGCATCTCTGTGAATGTGACGCACGAAGGTAAAGACCTAAGTTTTAGCGCCTCTGTGACGACGCCTTCTGGCACCGGTCCATTCCCGGCTGTTATTGCATTCTCGGCGGCGCCAGAAATGTCGGCATTGTTTAGGCAAAATGGTGTGGCGGTTATTGACTTTAACTCGGCCGATTTAGCCACGGATACCAACTCGCTCAGCGGGCCATTTTTCTCGTTGTACCAAGGCCAAACAAATGCCGGCATGTTAACGGCTTGGTCGTGGGGTGTGAGCCGTTTAATCGATGTTATTGAGGCTAACCCCGGCGTGATTAATGCGCAGCGATTAGCGGTTACGGGTTGTTCGCGCTTGGGTAAAGCGGCATTTATTGCGGGTGCCTTTGATGGCCGCATTGCGCTAACTATTCCGGTGGAGTCGGGTGTTGGTGGTTTATCCTCCTTGAAGCTTATCCCTGACTTAAATGGTCCGGGTGCCGGCGGCGAGCAGCCTTCCCATGCAACCACAGGCTATCGTCCATGGTTTTCGCCCTCGGCGTTTTCCTTAGTGAATCAAACGGATAAATTACCTGTGGATACCCATGAAGTGGTGGGCCTTATTGCGCCGCGCGGGTTATTGGTGATAGATAACCATGGCCGCTTAACGGATTGGCGTGGCCTGAATTTTGAATCAACCTACGCTGCCACGATTGCGGGTAAGCGAATTTATGAAGGCTTGGGTGTTGAGGATGCCGTAACGTTTGTGGCTGAAGGGCAATCCCACTGCAGCTGGAATGGCGCCTTTAGCCAACCATTAACACAAAATATTAACCGTTTCTTACTTGGCCAGAGTGGCAATACCGGTACGGTTGCTACGGATTACGGTGCTATTAATGTTGATGAGTGGATCGACTGGACTGTGCCTAATTTGTCGGGCGAGTTAGATCTTTCTGTTGAGTAGCTTGTTCAGTTTGTAAAAAATCCGGTGCTTTGCTTGCATCGGATTTTTTATTTTTGGTGTAGGTAATTAAAATTTCCTTTTTTATTGCAAGGGCCTAGAGAGACCCTGTCGCACTCTTTTTTGGGGGTGAGGCCGGGTCTTTTGAACCGTGTTGTGCTCGTCAGTGGAGTTATCTCTGGCGCTCATTAGCGGCGCTACCTGATGTTTGTCGTATTGGAATATTGAGTACATTTTGATGTGCCTGATGAGGTGTTGCATCCAGCCGTTGGATTTTCCGTATTCAAAGTGAGTGTTTTGATTCTGTGCGGCTGTGTTGGTGGATTCACGCTTTGTGCGGGTGGTGGACGTTAATTCTGCTTGTTATTAACGATAACCTACTGATTTTTATCGCTTTTTTGTTTTTAATGCCAATTTTTACTAGCATAGTTGTGATTATCTTTGTAGTTGTCGCAGTTCTCATTTTTAACCCTAAATGCAAAAAAAATGTGATGTTAAGCAAGCTTGTATAAAAATGTAACCGTTTACATCTAGAGGTTTATGGGTGATATGTAATACATTGTGAGCCAGATTAGTGCTTTAAAAGTTCATTTCGAACCTTGAAATGGCTCAATAAAGAACGTTTTTGATAGTGAGTGAGTTTAGAAGTAAGACATTTTTGGTGTTTTGGCCACCAAATGCAAACGTTTACATTTTGCTGAATCTTAAAATACCGCCGAAAAATAGCTTCGGTTGTGATCGGGTTTAGCAGCGCAGCCACCAGGTATACGTGCAGCAAGAACGCATGTAAACCCGAGGGGCAACGCTAACAGGCAGATGAAAACGACAAGGTAAAAATGTCAAAAGGACCGGAGTTAAAGAAAGTTTAGAAACATAAAATAAAACACTACGATAGTTATCTAAGGTGTTATGTATCTCTCTTTGAGGGTCATTGAAGGCCCCCTTATTTTTAATACAGTTAGCTTCAAATTTATTGTATAGCGGTGGGTTAAAGGCATTAACTCTCGTTTTATAAAAATGAAGTATTTAGGGTACAGTCATGACGGTAATAGACAAAGTTAAACCAATTGTTGCGCAACGTCTTTTAGGTAAAAGTAAAATTCCTGTATCGGAAGTGGGTTTGGCCTGCGATCTGATTGGCCGGGAGTTTGGCGTTGAAGAAAACATGCGTGCCTTTTCCGTATTAGCTGCAGCCGATAACTGTGGTATTAATTTTTGGGATACGGCGGATGTTTATGGCAATGGTTTAAGCGAAAGCCGTCTGGGTGCTTGGCAAAAGCAAAATAATGGCAGCCGATTGATCGCGACAAAGGCAGGCCGAGCGCGTGAACTATTTCCGGATCGTCATCAATATGATCGCATGCGCCGTAGCATTGAAGGTTCCCTAGAGCGCTTGCAGGTCGACTCTATAGATGTATTACACTTGCACCGTTTACCAGAGCGCATATTGCGCAGTGAGCAGCTATGGGCATGGCTGGACGACTTTAAACGCCAAGGCCTTATTAGGCATTTTGGTGCCTGTGTGGATACCGTGGATGAAGCACTAAGCTGTATTGAGCGTACAGGTTTAACCTCAATAGAAATTGTTATTAATATTTTCCATCAAAAGCCGACCGAGCAATTATTTGCCAGCGCGCTTGAAAATGATGTTGCTATTGTGGCACGTGAACCTTTTGCGCACGGTTTGTTTAATCCCATAACGGTAAGTACTACGCCAGAGCAAAAGAAGGCTTTCAGCTACTTAGAGCGTAGCCGTTTACAGCAGCGCAGTATGTTGCAAAAAATTAAAGAACTCGTGCCTGCCGGTATGACATTAGAGCAAATGGCACTGCGTTGGTTATTAGACTTTGATCAAGTCTCGAGTGTGTTGGTGGGTGCGCTTTCTGTCGAGCAGATAAACTCTTTTGCAAAAGCGGCTGTTATGCCATCACTGCCTGAAGAATTACGCCTTAAAATTAATAGCTTCTACGATGACAATATCCGACTGTATGATGAATAATTTCTAAGGCTGTAAAACCCCTTCTTTATCGAGCGCCAGCATTAACCTTTGCTGGCGTTTTCTTTTTTGGCGCGTTGAATAAATTGTTCGATGTAATCAATTGTTTTATCCTCTTCGCGTACCCCTAAATAAATCGACTTGTTCAGGCCTTCTTTCCCCAAGCGCTTACCAACCAATGGAAGCCGCGCACCCGAGACATCCAGTAGCCATTGCGGTAGCGGTGTTACATCTCTATTCGCCGCTGCCATGTGCAATAAAATTTCTGTTGTTTCGAGCACCTTGTGTTGTTGAGGTGAGATATTTGCGGGCATTAGGAATTGGCTAAAAATATCTAAGCGCTCGGTGGCAACAGGATAGGTGTAAAGGGTTTGATCGGTGAGGTGCTTGGGTTGAATGTAAGGTTGTTGGGCCAAGGGGTGGTGTTTAGCGATGACTAAGGGGCGTGCATGAAATAACTTCCCGTTTTTGAATTCCTGGGTGCGCGCCTGCCTTCGTTAAAAATATTTGTAATAGCCGGCTATTTCGCCATATTTTCGCCTCGTCAAGCAAGCACCCACAACCCCAAATTCCAGCAACTTATTCCGTGCACACTCCTAAGTTGTTGCTCAAGCTTTTTGATTGCGTGGCTAAGGGCCGATTGCGTAAGGTGTAAAGCGCTAGCGGATTTAGTGAGTGTTCCTATGCGATCGTTCGATGCTAATGCGACAGGCTCAGCCAGCACGCTACGTTGGCCTCACATTAAAAAACGTGAGGAAAGGATTATGAACAAAAAGCGATTAATCAGGCTCGTGTGGGTTGTTGCTCTGGTTGTGTTGTTACTGCTGTCGCCAGAGGCTTTATGAGCAAAACTCGCGTCGGGAAAAAATCACGGCGTTGGTGGAATGTGTCGGGTAATATGTTGCTCAAAGGCGCATGCGCTCTGGGCAAAAACGTGTTGTTGGTACGATGTTGTGTCGGGAGCATGCATCTGCACAAGAGGGGGACGGCGGAG
>NZ_CEXWTU010000181.1:0-10415 GCF_982758155.1 Marinagarivorans sp.
AAGGGCCAGATAGTAAAACCCCGCCGAGTGGGCGGGTTTTTGATGTTGGCGCATCCGGAGGGATTCGAACCCCCGACCAAGTGGTTCGAAGCCACCTACTCTATCCAGCTGAGCTACGGATGCAGAAAATCTAGAGACCGGATTCTACTGTGCTAATTGGAGTTCGTCTAGATGGCATCGTCGTTTAACTGCGAACGCGGGCGTAACCGTGGCCAGCATTGGCGATTAAGCCGCTTAACTCCATGGTTAATAGACTGGCCATGAGTTCGCCGGCGGGCAGTTGTGTGCGCTCGGCAATGGTATCAAAAGGCACGGGGTCGAAGCCGATGTGGTCCAATATCAGCCTTTCGCTGGCACTTTCGGTACCGGTGAGCTGAAGCGGTACCTGCTCTTGAATATGCTGGGTAACGGTTTCTGATTGCTTGAGTGCGAGCATGCCTTGTAGCTCGTTAATAATATCGTCTACGTTTTCGACCAATGTTGCCCCATCTTTGATAAGCGAGTGGCAGCCACGGCTGAGTGGGTTTTGAATCGATCCGGGAATGGCAAAGACCTCACGGTTTTGTTGCAGTGCGTAGCGTGCGGTAATGAGTGAGCCACTTTTGATAGCAGCCTCGACCACCAATACCCCACAGGATAACCCGCTGATAATGCGATTACGCTGTGGGAAGTTACTGGGCAAGGCGCTAGTGCCAATCGGGAATTCACTGATAATGGCCCCGCCTTCGGCAACGATTTGCTCGGCAAGGTGGACATGGCGGGCAGGGTAGATTTGATCAACCCCTGTGCCAAGTACTGCGAGTGTGCGGCCTTGCGCTTTTAAGGCGCCTTGATGAGCGGCAATATCGACACCTAGGGCTAAGCCACTGGTGATGGTGAAGCCTGCCGCGGCCAGCCCGTGGCCGAAAGTTTGCGCATTGCTACGCCCGCCGGCACTTGGGCTGCGGCTACCGACGATGGCGATTTGCGGCAAGTTGAGCAGTGTTGGGTCGCCCCAAACGTAGAGCAGTGGTGGCGCGCGCTTTATGTCGCGCAGCAATGGCGGATAGTTGTCGTTGTCGACATCAATAATGTGAATGTGTCGCTCTTCAAGCCATTGCTGATTAGCCCTAATTTTGCGAATCGTTGGGTGGTTTTCGCCGGTGCTTTGGATTTCGACTAGCCAGTTAACTGCATCTTCATGCAATATTTTGCGAAGCTGTTCGGTGGGGGCGGCAAAGGCGTGAGTTAAGTTTTTATAGTGGTCGTGCAGGCGCCAATAAGCGGCCACACCGGTTTGTGGGAGTTGTTGCAGCAACATCCGTTGTTCTGTGGGGGTAAGGTGCATGCTTCCTTGCGCTCCATACAAAAACAGCGGCTTAAAAGCCGCTGTTTACGCTGTGTGATACAGCTATATTTTAATGATCTAGGCTTAGGGGTTTTTAACTTTGTCTTTGGTTGAAAGCGGACGTTCTGCTTCCAAAACCAAGCCCAGGCTTAGCTTTTCAAAGGTACGGAATACCATGAGTAGACCGGCACGTTCATCGGGAAGCTTAACCATATCGCCTTTGATACGGTCACGAACTTCGCCGCCGCGCTTGTAAATGGCCATCACGTTGCCAATTTTTATGCCTTCGCGCTGACCGCGGTTAAGGACTACCACGCTCATTTTACCCACTTGGTTTACGCCGCCTTCTACGGCGATGATTTCACCGTCTACATCAACGTCGGGCGCCGATGGGTAGAACGTGGACTCAATCGTGCGCTCTTCGTCTTCTAGCAAGCGGTCGCCAATGCGAACTTCTTGGGTTGAGCGTGTAAGTGCGAGTGTTGCAACGCTGTCGTCGAGTGCGCGCATGCGGCCAGAGCCGATATCGGTGGCTTCAACGCCTAAGACTTCACCGGTTTGTGGGTCTTTATAGGTTTGGCCTTTGCGGTAAATACCGTAAGCGGCAATGCTTGCGTCGAAGTCGCCGCGTGCGTAAACGCGATCGCCTTCACCGGTAAGCAAGCGTTTGTTCTCGCCAGATACCACGTATGGCGCGACTTCAAGCTGACCATTGTCGACAACGCGACTGCGTGATAAAAAGTTATTAATGCGGTCTAGGGGAATCGAAGCAATAGCTTCGCGCTCATCAACAACGCGCATTTGTGGTGATAGCTTTACAACGCGATCAATGACGATGCGCGGTTTGCCGTCTAAGTAAATAAGACGAACAATATCACCAGGATAGATAAGGTGCGGGTTTTCAATTTGGGGGTTAACGTGCCAAATTTCCGGCCACATCCAAGGTGTATTGAGGAATGTATTGGAAATATCCCAAAGGGTGTCGCCTTTGACTACCTTGTGTTGATCTGGGTAATCGGCGCGTAATTGGACTTCATCAGCATGGACCTGAGTCGCTAGTACGACAGCGCCAAGTAATCCCAAGATGCGTTTTTTCATATTATTGTTCCCGTCAGTGTCGGCCCTTGGACGTTTTAACCGTTATAATAGTCTACTGCTCAGGGGTTGACAGCCTGGTGTTACAGGCCCACATTGCCCACAAACTATCCTGTGCGCGCTATGTTAACAGCGCGCTTTACCTTTTTACTAGAGGTTTGTCACAAAGGCTAATGGCACAGTTAGAGATACTTACATTCCCAGATCCGCGCCTGCGCAAGATTGCAGCCCCCGTTGAAACCGTAGACGATCCTATACGTCAAATTGTAGACGATATGTTCGAAACCATGTATGCCGCTCCGGGTGTTGGTTTAGCGGCAACGCAGGTAGATATCCACGAGCAAATTATTGTTATTGATGTTTCTGAAAAGCAAAATGAGCCTCTCGTTTTCATTAATCCTAGCATTGAAGTGCTCGATGGTGAAAAAGAAAACTACGATGAAGGTTGTTTAAGTGTGCCCGGTTTCTACGAAAGTGTCGAGAGGCCGCTTCACGTAAGGGTTACGGCGTTGGATAAAACCGGTAAAAAATTCACACAAACACCCGATGGCTTGCTCGGTGTGTGCATTCAGCACGAGATGGACCACCTTAACGGCAAGCTTTTTGTGGATTACTTGTCCAACCTTAAGCGCAATCGTATTCGCGGGAAATTGCAGAAGCAAGCTAAGCACGGGTAAAGGGCGGGGAAATAATATTTCATCCACTCAGGCTTGATGTCTACATCCTTTCCTTCGTGCTTAAAGCGTTGCATACCTCGGTAACTGCTCCTGCGTTATCCTAATCTGCCACATCCGTGTGGCGGTGCAATGTCTAATAAGGGGCTCCTGCCCCGATGCGTTACCCTAATGACCTATATCCGTATAGTCCCAGGCATGCAGCGCTTTAAGCGCCATTTTAAACAGAGGTTTTACCATTACTTCCCAAAACGACGCTATGTCTACCGACAAGCCCCTACGTATTATTTTTGCGGGTACGCCAGATTTTGCCGCCCTACATCTTCAGGCGTTATTAGATAGCCGCCACACGCTGGTTGCAGTTTATACGCAGCCAGATCGCCCTGCTGGCCGTGGTAAAAAGCTGCAAGCTAGCCCCGTGAAGCAAGTTGCTGTGGCGGCGGAGATCCCCGTTTTTCAGCCTCCAAGCCTTAAACAACCTGAAGAGCAGCAAGCGCTAGCGGCGCACGATGCGGATATCATGATTGTGGTGGCTTATGGTTTGTTGCTGCCGCAAGCCGTGCTCGATGCCCCGCGTTACGGGTGCTTGAATGTGCATGGCTCGATTTTACCGCGCTGGCGGGGCGCTGCACCGATTCAGCGATCCATCGAAGCGGGTGATACCGAAACCGGCATAACGATTATGCAAATGGATATTGGCTTGGATACGGGCGATATGCTGTACAAAGTTGCTTGTCCTATTGCCGCTGAAGAAACGGCGGGTAGTTTGCACGATAAGTTAGCGGCACTAGGGCCAGCGGCTTTGCTGGCGACGCTAGACCAGCTTTGTGCGGGTAAGCTCCAGCCCGAAGTGCAAGATAGCGCGTTGGCTAACTATGCTCACAAGCTTAGCAAGGAAGAGGGCGCCATCGACTGGCAACAAAGTACCGCCACTATTTTGCGAAAAATACGCGCCTATAATCCCTTTCCTGTGGCGTATGCCTTATTGGGCGGGGAGCGCGTTCGGCTTTTTACTGCCTACGAAAGCCATGAACATCACGCAGTGGCGGCAGGGGAAATTATTAGCCATGCCGAACATTCGCTGCATATCGCGACAGTTGATGGCGCTATTGCGGTTAACTTACTGCAAATGCCGGGGAAAAAAGCGATGCCCGCCCGCGATTTACTCAACGGGATGGCAGATAAACTCGCGTTGGGTATTCAATTTGATGGGGCAACAACCGCTTGAATACACCGATAGAAAAAAAGCCAATGGATACACGAATAGCGGCCGCTAGAGTACTCACGGCCGTTTTGCGAAAAGGGCAGTCGCTGACGCAGGCCTTAAATAGCTTTAGCGCTGAAGTGGTCGATCGCGATCAGGGTTTGCTGCAAGAGCTATGCTTTGGTGTGGCACGTTATGCGCCGCGTTACGAAGTGGTGGCGGAGCATTTGCTAAGTTCGCCCATCAAGGTGAAAGAAACCGAAATTAAAGCGCTGTTGTTTTTGGGCTTTTACCAGCTGGAGCATACTCGTATACCGGACCACGCTGCGATTAACTCGGTGGTGGAGGCCAGTAAAAAGCTTAAAAAGAATTGGGCGACAGGTTTGTTGAATGGTGTTTTGCGGCGCTTTAATCGCGAGCGCTTAGAGCCCAGTACCGACCCAGAGCTAATGGTGCCTTATGCCGAGGACAATCAATATCTATACGCCCACCCGCAATGGCTCATTAATATGTTGCGCAAAGCGTGGCCGGATAGTTGGCAAACAATTCTTACCGCTAACAACCAGCACCCGCCGTTAACATTACGCATTAACCAGCAAAAAATTACCCGAGCTGATTATGCGGCGCAGTTTGATCATGCTCACCACTTGAATGCGTACAGCCAGCAAGCACTTACGTTGATTAAGGCGGCTGATGTCACTACCTTTCCGGGATACAGTGAAGGTTGGTTTGCGGTACAGGATGAAGCTGCACAGATGTGCACAGGTTTACTCGATTTAGCGCCGTCACAAAGAGTATTGGATGCCTGCTGTGCCCCAGGCGGTAAAACGTGCCATATTCTTGAGCACGAACCGGCGTTGGCAGAGCTTGTGGCATTGGATGTGGATGCCCAACGTATGGAGCGCGTCGGCCAAAACTTAACGCGCTTAGGGCTTAATGCTACGCTCAAAGTGGCGGATGCTGGCGATACTGCCGCATGGTGGGATGGCCAGCAGTTCGACCGTATATTATTGGATGCCCCTTGTTCGGCAACTGGCGTTATTCGCCGCCACCCCGATATTAAATTACTGCGGCGTGCCGATGATATTGCCCAGTTGGCGGAACTGCAGCAACAGTTACTGGCGGCATTGTGGCCTACACTGGCACCCGGTGGACGGTTACTGTATGCGACTTGCTCGGTATTGCCGCGTGAGAATGAAAAAAGTGTGCAGAAATTCTTAGCCGCAACGCCAGATGCTCAACATATTCCTATTGTGGATGTTGACTGGGGTGTCGAGCGACCTTTTGGGCGACAACTGTTCCCGCAAGAAAATGGGCACGATGGTTTCTATTATTGTATTTTAAGTAAATCAAACGCGGTATAACGACCACGCGGCTTAATCGCGTGACTAAACTGGGTAAAACGAAACGCCATGAGCGATAACTCCCAATGAAAATTATCATTTTGGGTGCGGGACAGGTTGGAGGCACATTGGCTTCTAACCTCGCCAGCGAAGCCAACGACATTACAATTGTCGATAAAAACGAAAACTACCTGCGCGACCTGCGCGACCATCTCGATATTCGGGTAGTGGTTGGGCATGCGTCACATCCCGAGGTATTGCTGCGGGCAGGCATTGAGGATGCGGACTTATTAATTGCCGTCACCAGTGATGACGAAATCAATATGGTGGCCTGTCAAATCGCGCACAGTCTTTTTCACACGCCCACCAAAATTGCACGGGTGCGCTCGCAGGAGTATGCACAGTACCCCGGTTTATTCTGCAATGAAGCGATGCCGGTGGATGTCATTATCTCGCCAGAGCAAATTGTATCGCAGCATATTATTCGCCTAGTTGAACAGCCGGGGGCTTTGCAGGTTCTGGATTTTGCCCAGGGTAAAGTTCAGTTAGTTGCTGTGCGGGCCTATTACGGTGGGCCGCTGGTGGGGCAAGAGCTACGTTTTTTACGTAAACACATGCCCAATGTTGATACCCGCGTTGCCGCGATTTACCGCCGTAACCGCGCGATTACGCCTACGGGCTCTACAGTGATCGAAGCGGATGACGAAGTATTTTTTATTGCGGCGCGCGCCGATATTCGCGCTGTAATGAGCGAGCTACGAAGGCTCGATCGCCCTTACAAGCGCTTAGTGATTGCGGGCGGCGGCAATATTGGTTTTAGCTTGGCTAAAAACCTAGAGAAACGTTACTCCATTAAAATTATTGAATACAACGCCGAGCGCGCAAAATTTTTATCGGCAGAGCTCAATAAAACCATCGTATTAGAAGGCAGTGCGTCTGACCGTAATTTATTGGTCGAGGAAAACATTGAAGATTGCGATGTTTTCTTGGCTGTCACTAACTCGGACGAGGCCAATATCATGTCCTCTATGCTGGCTAAGCGTTTAGGGGCTGGTAAAGTGCTTACGCTGATTGCCAATGCGGCCTATGTGGATTTAGTGCAAGGTGGGGAAATTGATATTGCCATTTCCCCACAGCAGGCGACTATTGGTAGCTTGTTAACCCATGTACGCCGCGGTGATATTGTAAACGTTCACTCCCTGCGGCGCGGTGCTGCCGAAGCCATTGAAGTTATTGCGCATGGCGATAAAAAAAGTTCGAAAGTCGTCGGCCGTGCGGTAGAGGATATTGATTTACCCGAGGGTGCAACCATTGGCGCCATCGTACGAGAAACGCAAAGTGATGACGGCAAAGTAAAACACGATGTACTCATTGCCCATGACGACACCATGATTGAGTCCGGCGATCATGTGATTGTATTCTTGGTAGATAAGCGTTTTACGCCCGATATTGAGCGTTTGTTCCAAGTCGGGTTTACATTTTTTTAGCCCTGCACCAGCATTTTGACGCGGTGGATTTACACCGAATAAGGTAAGAGCGCATGCGCCTTTCGATCATCTCAAAAGTTTTAGGCGTGCTACTGATGCTATTCAGTCTCACGTTGATACCGCCTACCTTCGTTTCTTTGTGGTATCACGATAAAAGCCATTTGAGTTTTTTGATGGCGTTTTTTATTACCTTGATCACGGGCTTAGTACTGTGGTTTCCCACATATAAAATGCGGCAAGAGCTACGCACCCGCGACGGTTTTTTAGTAACCGCTTTATTCTGGGCAGTACTGGCATTGTTTGGTGCTTTACCCTTTATTTTTTCGCCCGCCACCGAGTTAAGTTTTACCGATGCCGTTTTTGAAGCACTATCCGGTTTAACCACCACCGGTGCGACGGTCATTGTTGGTCTCGATTACTTGCCGCAATCCCTGCTTTATTATCGCCAGCAGCTTCAATGGTTAGGCGGCATTGGTATTATTGTTATCGCTGTTGCGGTGCTACCCATGCTGGGTATTGGTGGCATGCAGCTATATCGGGCCGAAACACCCGGCCCCGTAAAAGACAGTAAGTTAACCCCGCGTATTACCGAAACCGCAAAAGCACTTTTCGTCATTTACTTAACCTTAACCGTTACCTGTGCGTTAGCGTATTGGGCGGCAGGCATGAGTTTATTTGATGCCATTGGGCATGCTTATGCCACTGTGGCTATTGGTGGATTTTCTACCCACGATGCCAGCATGGGCTTTTTTAATAGTGAAGCCATTTATTGGGTTGCTATTGTTTTTATGATTCTATCGGGCATTAACTTTGCGTTGCATTTTACGGCATGGCGGGAGCGCTCGATTAAAAGTTACTGGCAAGATCCTGAGTGTCGATTTTATTTAAATATGATTATTCTGGGGTTGGTTATTACAGTGGGTTACCTGTATTACACCAACACCTACAATGCGAGTAGTAGCTTATTAGTTGGTAGTTTTGAATTAGTCTCAATTCTCACGACAACGGGTTTTGGCGTGGCCGACTTCACGGTATGGCCAACCTTTCTTCCTTACCTTATTTTTATGTTTGCCTTTATGGGGGGGTGTGCAGGCTCGACCGGCGGTGGCATGAAGATGATCCGTATTATGCTCATCTTCAAACAAGGGGTTCGCGAAATTAATCGCCTAATACACCCCAACGCCATTATCCCGATTAAGGTGGGAAGTAAAACAGTTTCTGATCGTGTTGTTGAAGCGGTTTGGGGGTTCTTTGCTGTTTACGTGATTTGTTATGTCGCCATGATGCTTGTTTTGTTGGCCACAGGCCTTGATGTGACTACGGCATTTACCGCGGTAGGGGCGTGCATTAATAACCTAGGCCCTGGCCTGGGTGATGTGGCAGCCAATTACAGCACCGTAAATACACCGGCAAAATGGGTTTTGTGTTTTGCAATGTTGCTAGGGCGGCTTGAGGTATTTACCTTACTGGTTTTATTCTCGCCGATGTTTTGGCGCGGTTAGGGGCGAGGCAATAATAGTTTGTCCAATTAGACGAAGGCGCCTGTTTTCTCAGCAAGGCGCTCGAAGGGGCGCATGCCGGGGCATGTAACGCTTTGGGCAACGCAGTTGAGGAAGTCGGAGGCAAGTATTATTGGATAAAGTATTTTTTCCTCGGCCCTTAATAGCGCTTTTGCTTATTTGTGGTTATAGCTTACAAAAGTGCTCATAAAAAGCCATGCCTTTGACGGGGGTTTTATAGCAATTGCCTTCCTTGACCAGCAGCGTCATTTCGCCAGAGGGAATATCTTTCACGACAACAGAGTCGTGTGAGTCCTCAATGATTTCAAAGGTGTAGACCGTCTTCCCACCGTTAACCCTGACTACCTTCGTATTGCAGTTACTGTATTCAACAATAGCCTTGCCAAAAACCTTAGCGAGTTTCAATTTTTCACTATTGCTAATTCGGCTACCGTACATCTCGCCAAGGGTTTTTTTCTTGTGAGATTTCCAGGTGCCTTCAAGTGTGCAGGCATCCGTGGGAGCGCTTAGTATCAGCGAGATGGTTATGGCTAACAGCTTCATATCGCCTCCGCTCATTATTACTTGAGCAATGCCTGCAGACAGGATCGCTTTAATAACTCAAATCACAGTGATTGAGTTGAGTAATAACAATTAATAAGGTGTGGCTTTACTTCATTCTTAAGCGTAGGTAATTAAGCCTCAATCATCACGAACAATACGACCAGTGGTATATCTTCCGTTATGAACCCCTCCGCAGGGGCGTTTAGCTTGAATTATGAGTTTTCCTACCGTGAAAGAGTCGCGCGTAGCCTAAAAACCGTAGTTGAGTGTCGAAAAGATGCGTGCTCACCTTATTGGTGATAAGCCATTTTTATCGCGCGTTAGATGCGCGAAAGGGATGCGTAGACTTTGATGGTTCAACTGAGATTTTTAGGTTTAATTAAAACCTATCTATTGATTGTCCTCCAAGCGATACTCATCATTGTTTTCAATTGACTCTTTTTTATGCGAGAAAGCTCAGGTTACAATAACGCTTAGGTTTACTACAGTTGATCTTTCATTGACGATATAAATGTCACGAGTAATGAGTAGGTCGGCTGAGAAAAGAAAAAATAAATAGTGTGGGCGTTATTCGTAGGGTAGAAATTAAAAGGTTTAGGCGGCGCTTTAATATTTGTAGCGGGTCTATTTTAGTGATATCACAGTAGCTTGGAGTAAGAGTGAACATTTATTATAAGATATTCGAGCATAACGCTGAGCATGAGGTTGATGGCGATTTGTTGGACTGCGCGTTAATTGAAGGTAAAAGCCTGCTGGGGTTTAGTGAGTTAATATTTTTAGCTGAAAATAAAGATGAATTATGTCGTCAGGGTTCCAAAATTTGGAAGCTAAAAAATAGTGAAATCGCTGATTTAATCACGCCTTTACCTAAAAAAGTGAAGGCAGATAGTGGGTTGTCTATTACATTTCATACCGCAGAAACTTATCGTAGTGCCGCCACTAAGCCGGTCGATACTCATTATGTATTTATTCCTGTATTGAGTGAATGCTTATTAACATTAGCGGGTGAGTCTGGATGTTGCGAAGCCGCTATCGGGATTGTAGAAGAAAATTGCCCGAACACTTGGCCAGGGCTTGCCGCCTATTTTAAGCAACATCAGTGTGAGGTGTTTTAATACGCTGGGTATAAATTTTATCGAGTCTAAGGGGCGTGCATGAAATAAGTTTCTGGAATTTGGTTTTGTGGGTGCACGCTTGGCGAGGCGAAAATATGGCGTAATAG
>NZ_CEXWTU010000182.1:0-10411 GCF_982758155.1 Marinagarivorans sp.
CCGCCGTTTCGCGACCAATATTGTGGTCCATTGTGTTTAATAAGTCGGCTGCGGCTGTACCAAAAATACGCAAGTTTTCTTCAACATCCGCGATGGGAACATAAGCATGAGCCACAAGCGTTACCAAGTCCCCGTTGCGCTCAATCGCCGCAATACGCAGCAACTCATCAATAAGCGCTCTTACCGGTACATCACTGGAATATTCTTTCGCCAGCGATGTGAAACTATCGGGGTGTAGTGGCTGATCTTCCACCAATAATGCTTTCGGGTTGCCTGCCTCATCATGAAAAAGTGCATCGTTTAGCCACGCCGTAATAATCCTAGCCGCTGGGTTGGGCGACTCTGATCCCGCTTGCGATAACGGATGGGGCCGCCCTTTAAGCTTGGCAATGTCTTTGCGATTGATCCCTGTAAGTACTGCCGTTCGAGCATTACTTGGCTTGCGCCCTGAGAGGGCAAAATCGTCTTCTGCGACATCCACAAAAACATGCCGCGCAACGTCTGCAAAGGTTTTATAAGACACGCCATGGCGCATCAATAGACGCGCCATGGGTCTTAGAACTTTGTAAATTGCACGCAATAGCGCTTGGTGGGGGGTATGAGTCATGAATACATAATACCGATGCGATAAAAAAGAAATGTGACGCTCAACGCAAACGCCAGAATTATGGGACAAATAAGTCAAATATGGAATTTATGTGACCCACTTAACGACAACCGGCCACTATTTGGGACTATAGTGTCAAATATTCACGGTAGCTGAGAAGGCCGAGCTTAATGCTTGCGCCCCATCAACCCTCTTTTATTACCGTGAATTTAACCTTCCCATCACCTTAGGAGTTAGGACATGTTTTTAAAGAAAGTACTTGCTGCAAGCATTTTAACCACGCCCATTTTAATTCTCAGCGGTTGCGGTGGCGACAGCACAACCGCATCAGCCACTGATGCCAAAACAGCAGCGCTCACCGTCGCCTTAACCGATGGCCCGGTTGATAACGCCGTTGCGGTTGTTATTGAGGTAACGGGCCTAACCATCAAGCCCGCTGAAGGCGAAGTGATTACGGTTGAATTTGATGCCCCAAGAAGCATCGACTTACTCCAACTGCAAGGTAGCGACGCGACCGATCTGATCAGTGAGCTAGCCCTTGCCGCCGGCGACTACGCTTGGGTGCGCTTAAACATTAATGCCACTGAAGATGGCGTAATGGACTCCTATATAGAGTTTGACGATGGGACATCTGTTGAGCTGGATATGCCCGGTGATGCCGAAGGCGGCCTAAAAATCGCACGTCATTTCACATTAATCGAGGGCGAAGAAGGCGTGTTCACTATCGACTTCGATTTACGTAAATCGCTATTCCATCGTCAAAATCGCCCAGCAACTGAGCGCGGGACAACAATGTTGCGCCCGTCATTACGTATGGTGCCCAACCATCGTGCCGGCCATTTGCGGGGCGACCTAGATGCGATGTTGGTTGCAGACCTGTGTGCCGAATCAGCCACCAGCCTTGGTGCTGTTTATGTTTTCGGTGGTGCCGATGCCACGCTTGCCGATGTTAATGGCAGCGCAACAGACCCAGTAGCCAGCGCATTAGTAAAAATTAACGACGATGGTGAATATCATTATCACATCGGCTTTTTAGAAGCCGGCGACTACAGCGTTGCTTACACGTGTGATGCCGCATCGGATAATCCTGATGAAGTTAACGAACTTACTTTCGCGGCGCTAGAGCCTATTAGCATAGAAGCACGAGCCGAAAAAGAGTCTTCATTTCATCAGGATACCCCACGAAAAGAGTGGGATAGCCGCGTATGTAATAGCACTGAGACCCCCGAAGCGCCAGCCGAAGACATACCCGTAACAGACGATGAAATAGTAGACGATGTTATTGATGATGCTGATATTACTGATGATGCCGATGTTACAGATGACGCAATGACTGATGGCGCTGTCGCTAACAAGCCTTCGTACCAGCGTGTAATGAACTGGTGTGCTTCAGAAGATCGCGAGTGGATGCCTACTCCAGGACGTTACCACGACGAAGATGGCGAGCATTCAGACGATCAAGAGTACAACCAAGGCCAACCAGCCCACGATGAAGGCGAAATGCCAGAAACAGATGCTAACGAATATCCTGAGCAAGACGAGAGCGAAGAAAGCAATCGCCCAGTTCACCCCGTAAACAGCGACTGGGACAAAGAAGAAACCGACGAAGGCGAAGAACAATCACGCCCCGCCCACCCAACTGAATCTGACAACGAAATGCCAGAAACAGATGTTAACGAATATCCTGAGCAAGACGAAAGCGAGGAAAATAAAGAAGAAAATGAAGATGAAACTGAAACTGAGACTGACCTAGACGAGGACACAGCCGACGTTTTTGAAGTGTAGTTAATCGACCGAACCCTTTAGGTTTTCACCAGAAAATCTTTGCCCCCATTAAGGATGCTTAATGGGGGATTTTTTTATCTACCGGGCCCCACGGTCATAGTCGCGGTTTACCTTCGCTTGCGCCCGAAAGCCCATCGCTGCAAGCAGGTGCACCGGCCTCTCTTTTACACCTATAATGCGCGATCTCTAGCGCGGTATTTATCAACGCCAAACCCCTCCCATTAAGCCGTTCGGCTAGAGTCCAACAACACGTCAATTTCACGCTTAGGGCTAATCATGAAATGTTTCATCATCCAAATCGACCCATCGCGCGACACAAGCTACAGTATTGAAGCCTTTACCCGACTCGTGCGCGAGCAAGATAAGTTTCCAGAAGTAGAAGCCGACTACGAGAATAGCGCACTCACAAATTTAAATTTTTTCACCGAGCAGCCCACTGAATTCTGGCAATACCTGCAAGCCAACATAATTCAACACCCCGACTGTGCGGCCTGGTTAAAGCAAGTTGCCGTGGTGGTTTGTGAGGGGGAGCACGGTTGGAATGATGCGCTGCTGCTTGCTCACTTCGATAGCAATGAAGCGCTAGACACGCTGCCAGAATAAAGCTTTAAAGCGCACATAAAAAAGGCCATGAGCAACTTCAACTCATGGCCTTTTTTATGTCTAAGGGGCGATTAATGTTCGGATGCGGAATCGGCTCCTATACCCGTTTGCGAGCGAACCAATTGCTCCTCAAAGGCTTCACGCTCAGCTTGCGCCGACGCTGACTTATCCGTGATGGACACTATCCAAATAGTCAAAAACGCCGCCGATACGGAAAACAATGCCGGGTATTTATAAGGGAATATCGGGCTATCAAACCCGAAAACATCCACCCAAACTGTTGGCCCAACAATGACCAGTATCAACGCGGTTAATAACCCAACCGAGCCACCCACTACGGCACCGCGTGTTGTTAGGTTTTTCCAATACATGGATAATATGAGTACAGGGAAATTGGCACTGGCAGCCACACAAAACGCTAAGCCCACCATAAAAGCAACATTCTGTTTTTCAAAAACAATGCCCAACATTACCGCAATAATACCCAGGCAAACCGTCGCTATTTGCGAAACGCGGACTTCTTTTTTCTCGTTGCGCTCGCCTTTAAGTACAAGGGTCGCATAAAGGTCGTGTGAGATAGCGCTGGAGCCCGCCAAGGTTAAACCCGAAACAACGGCTAGAATTGTTGCAAAGGCTACTGCCGAAATGAAACCCATTAATGGGTCACCACCTAAAGCATGAGACAAGTGAATGGCCGGCATATTCTTCCCGCCATTGAGTACACCATCAACAAAATAAGTATCGTTACCGGTTAGCAATACAATGGCACCAAAACCAATAATAAAGGTAAGAATATAAAAATAACCGATAAAACCGGTGGCATAAAAAACAGAACGGCGCGCTTGTACCGCATCCTTCACGGTAAAAAATCGCATCAATACATGCGGTAAACCGGCCGTACCAAACATCAGCGCAATGCCTAGTGATATGGCCGATATCGGGTCTTTTAACAAAGTGCCTGGGGCCATAATATCAGAGCCTTTTTCATGAATACTCACGGCGCTTTCAAACATGCTTTCAAAACTAAAGCCCACATGCGACATCACTAAAACCGCCATTATGGTTGCACCACCCAACAATAATACGGCCTTGATCAACTGCACCCAAGTTGTTGCCAACATGCCGCCGGCAGTCACATAAAAAGTCATCAATACACCGATGATCAAAACGGCCGACTCATAGGGTAAGTCAAATAATAATTCGATTAGCTTACCAGCCCCGACCATCTGCGCGATTAAGTATAAAATTACTGTCAGCAAAGAACCGCTAGCGGCTAAAATACGCACGGGTTTTTGCCGCAATCGAAATGAGACCACATCCGCAAACGTATATTTACCCAAGTTTCGTAACGGCTCGGCAATAAGCAATAACACCACTGGCCAGCCCACCAAAAAACCAACCGCGTAAATTAAGCCATCAAAACCAGAGGCATAAACCAAACCGGCTATACCTAAAAACGACGCCGCCGACATATAGTCACCCGCTATCGCCAATCCATTTTGAAAACCCGATATTCCCCCGCCTGCAGCATAAAAGTCGTTAGCCGATTTTGTTCGCTTAGCGGCCCAAATAGTGATGCCTACGGTTAATAATACGAAGGCAAAAAACATCATCAATGCTTGATCCGTTAAGAGTCTCATGAGGAGGCCGCCCGATGGTGAATCGTCTTGCGCCAATGCCGATGACGAAAATACAGTAAGACATAAAAATACAAATTTCATGAGCCGCCCTTCGCTTTTTGGGTAATCGCCTGCACCAATGGCTCTATCTTTTTATTGGCATAATTCACATAAATTCCAGTGACGATAAAACATAACAAAATCAAGCCGAAGCCCGCCGCAATACCAATAGACATAACTCCGCCAGCAAAAGAAGCCCCCAGTGACTGAGGAAAGAAACCTATAGTCAAAATTAGAAGAAAGTAAGCCGTCACAACGACCAACGCCAAAGGCACTATTATTTTTCGCCTTGCCTCTTTTAACGCCTGATACTCCGGCATTGCTTGAATTTGCTTTGATGTAAGCATAATCACCCTATCTTTAAATAAATGAACGGAACGTAACAATTCATCCATATAGGACTATTGTCATTTTGTTGGCGAGGAGAAATGGGGAGCGAAAATAGCAAATTCACCCACAAATTAACAGCACGGATACTGTAATTTAAAAGCGATAGCGCACTGTCATCAGGAATAACGTCAAATCAATCACTTTGGCGCAAAGGTAGACTAACGGAATCACACGAAAGGAAGGCCCGATCGTTAAAATAAACTCAGCGAGAGAGCAAAAAAACACCACCCACCACAAGGATGTGGGGTATTTTTGTTTTGTGATGTTTTCACTTTTCGAGATCGGTCCATACCCAATCTAACGAGCGATCTTTACCACTGCGATAATCCTCTATCGTTAAGGGTATTGGTACATCAGGGGTTACCGCGTTCGCCGTTGTTTTCTGAAAATGATACAAACGCTTAGAATAGGTTACCACCAAGCCGGAGTGCGGCAACTCGAATTGCCCCATATCCTGATAGCCCGACGGCCTTGCACCTGTCGGCTGCCCAACAAGCCTGGCATTTAATAGTTGCTGATATTGTGCAGCATTGCTCATTGCCGCAGAGAAGGTTTCATTGTCGATAAGGGTATACACTCCGCGCCTCCAATTAATACTGTCTGCTAGCACTAAACGCTGCGCAAGCTTTAAACCGACAAAAAAATCTCCGCCATAATTTTCACGTAAATCAATGACTAAATTTTTAGACTTTTGTTTATTGATAAACCCCAAAAGCTCTTCAGAAAAATCATCCATATCCCCATAGCTAGGATAGCGGCGAAATTTCACATAAACCGTACGGCCTTTATCTGGCGAACCAAACCAAAGGTCATCAGTTTCTTTTTTTATCACTTTTACCGACGTCTCAGTTTTTAGACTTAAACGCATCGTTAGCTTAGGTGACGCGACAGCAGCGCTTTGCACATACACTTTTTTAGTATCGGCTTGAAAACTGAGCGTTACCTCGGTGCCGCCCGTAATCACCCCTAAGCCAATTAACACTTGTGCATTCAATAAATACTGCCCTGTGCGCACAGCATTGGAATAACTGTTCTCACTAAAAGGAACCAATGCCGATACCGCGCTGATAACCGCCGCAATATTTTCGCCATTGATCGATAGCAGCTCAGCACCCAGCAGTTCTTTATGCTCGGGTATTGTCGCTATAACATACGCTCGACCTTGCAGTATTTTTATTTCAAACGGAAATTGCTGTGTGGCTTGCTGCCATAGCGGCACAGTCGTGTGGCCATCGCCAATGCGCCGGGTTAGCCGCATTAATTCTACCCAAACTTGCTCCTGGGTAAGCACAACCAACGAAGAACTTAACTTACCTAAAGACGAATCCAGCGACTCAGCATTAAGCTGATGAAAAAGATCTATATGCTTATTTTCCAAGGTCGCACGATAAAATTGTAAATCTTGCTGCCAGTGTTTTACATCTTCAGGGCCAAGCGCCAGAGTAGAAGAGGCCAATAAGCAACAACCTAAAGTAAGCACCCTCTGCAAGCACCTCACGGAAAGTCTCATAGTATTTCTTAGCCTTTATTAATCTTCAAAACCATCGCCATCCAAAACGGGTTGTGTTGGGCTTTGTGATTTTGTGAGCAAGCCAATATGGTATGAAGCAAAACCAGGTAATACAAATTGATCTAACGCCATGCCAATAACGGTTCCTGAATAAGGCGAGTGTATGATTGTTCTCTCGCTGGTGACAGGGTTGGTAACAGAACCCAACACCTCGCCCTTGGCCACTTTATCACCCAGCTTTACCTGACTAAATAATATGCCTGACGTTTGAGTTCGCACCCAGGACGACTGATAAAAAGCCGGCTCAGGCTCTCGCCAAAAGACCGAATGATCAATCATGTTGCGTTTTTTCAACAGTGTCCGTAACGCCGCAACGCCCTCACGAACGACGTCTTTTTGCAGACGTAAGGGCTCACCGGCCTCCACTGTTACTGCAGGAATACCTGCCGCAACAGTTGCCGCCCTTAAGGAATGTGGATTACCTTGCGTATTCAAGGCAACGATTTTACCGAATCCGTTTGTAAGCTCTGCAACTTTCGGGTGGCTTAAATCGGCGCGTAGTTGGGTCAAGTTAGTCCGGTGGAAAGAACCTGTGTGTAAGTCGATAAGTGCATCGCAATGGCGAATAATGTCATTAAAAAAGGCATAGGCAAAACGGGACGCCAAGCTACCGTAGGGGTTACCCGGAAAGTAGCGGTTTAAATCACGCCGATCAGGTAAATAGCGCGAGCTTCGACCAAACGCCATTAAGTTAACAATAGGAACCCCAATAACTGTGCCGCGCAAAGCTTCTGGGTTCAAGCCATACATAACTTGCCGCACCATCTCGATTCCATTCAGTTCATCGCCGTGAATGGCAGCCGTTAAGCAAAGAGTGTCGCCCGCTTGCTCGCCATTAACCACCAGCACGGGTGTGTTCACATCTAAACCACTAAACGATTGCGAAGGCACCCATGTCATTCGCGTGGCGGTACCCGGTGGGATACTGTAACCCAGCAACACTTTTACATGCCCTTCGGACTGTTCATCAGGCAATAACGGCGATGTGGTCGCCCGGGATGGCAGCAGTGGGTTTATCACTGGCGAGCGCGGTAATAGAGTCACTAAATCATTGAGCGTGGAGGGTACTGGATGGTTGTGCGGCGCTAACGGTAAAGAGGCTGCTGGCAGCCAATTCTCTGGTTCCAAGGGCGTAAACTCCTCCTCAGCGTGCAATGGCAAGCTATAGCCTAGAAAGACAGTTAAAACTACACCACTAAAAAAATACAAACTACAGCGCATATCACCCCAAGTAACGAGCCTATCAAAACATCAGTATAGAGTACCGACAAACACGCGAATACGGCATTACTTTAAATAGCTTATTTTCCAGCCCCCCTCTAAACCTGAGTAAACAGGGCGAGGCAACAATAGTTTGTCCAATGGCAGTGATAGATTGACCAATGACACGCACTTGCGGTGGCGTAACAAAACCGTCATAACCAAACGCGTGGCTACAAGCCAAACTCGCAAACAGCGAACAGACCTAGCAGGCTAAACCTTTACGGCATCCACAGTGGTTTATGGGCTGTAATATTGGGTAATGCCTTTTACTTGGGTGATGGGCTAGGGTTAAGGGGGTTTTGGGCAGCATTACGGGTCGGTATAAACCTCTGGGGCACGCGGTGAATACGTCCTTGTACGCTCTGCACAAACGTCCTGTTTGTGACGGCCCCAGAGGTTTATACCGACACCGGCTTCTGAGCGTTTAGTTATTACCGGTAAGGCAAGGTAGGGGGACTTCGAATACCGTTTTACTGCTGTCGGGTGAGTATTAAAAGGCTCGAACATAGAAGGCCGTGCCAATAGATGTCTAGATGTAGACACAAGCTGGATCTCGGGATATGGCTATATTTAGACATTTAGGTATAGTTGTAGACATAAAGGTCTATATGTAGACATATTCCTATATGTGACCATGACGGTGAATATAATGTTAAATGTAAATGAGCCATATGCACATAAATGGATTGAGTAGGTATAAGTTTAAGAAGATTGCTGCAGAATCTTTGCGTAATGCTCTTAGGCTGCATGAGGATTCAATAACTCTATACAAAAACGGCTCGTATCCATCGGCTTTCCAACTTTCAGTATTGTCCCTTGAAGAGTTCGCCAAAGCTAAATGGGTCGATCACTTTTATGATGCGCAGATAACAAATGGTGGATTCCCTAAAAAAGGTGAGGCAGGGTATGAAAAGTATGTAAAATTTGAGCAAGGGTGGTTGAAACTGCTCTATTTACATCCCGAAAAGCAGTTTGCCTTTATTGGCCGAGAAATATTTGATTACGCACCTAGCTTTGTATTAAAGATTCAGAATAGGAAATTAGAATTTCAAAAGCAGCAAGCAGTATACGTTGGCCTTGAGCGCTCAAAAGGAAAAGTCGACACATCTAGCAGAATATCAATTCCAACTAAGAAAATTAAGAAAGAAAACGCCAAACAGATGATCTCCTTGCTAAATTATGAATTCGTTGAGGTTCATGATTTGATTGTTAAAAATGAATGTTATTGGGGGATTTGCGAAATGGATGAAATCATTAATGAACAAGATTATCCAATTCTATTCAGGTGGCCCTACAGGACGGGACTTAAATCTAGCAAATGGTATAAAGTGCATCTTGCAAAATACAGTTAACAATGCCAGTCAACAAGACGCAGCAAAGCTGCGCCTCTGCTGGCGACGTTATGTACCCAAGGCCCGAGAGTATCTTTCTGAATGAGCGATTACGACCTTCTAAAAAAAGAGGATTTAGACATCTATCTGGATGATGATTTTTCTAAAAATGAATACAACAGAAAATTCTCAATGTTTGATTCTTTCCTAAGTTTAGGGTTGCTCTCTTTTGCCTGTTGTCTCATCTTAGGCTTTCTCGAGGTTATCGGCGGCGTTGCAATAGTGCTTGTTATTCTTTCCTTTATAGTGGTTGCTATTAGTGGCATAGGTAAAAATTTGGCGAAGTATAACTCCCGTCCAAATTGCAATAATTGCCACGCTGTGATGAAGCGCTATGAGTATACTGACGGTCACGATAGAGATATAAATGGCGTTGTTTTTATTTGCCACAGTTGCAACCGAAAGTTTATTGATTTTAAGCCAACGTCAACCAGTACATAACAAGGCTATCCTGCCACGCCCAGCAAGCTGGGCTGGACAAACTTCCCGTCGCTTGATTTTGTGGCGGTAAAGAATGCCACAAAAAAATCAACACAAAATTTGCCGCACATAGCGGCGTTATGCAGTAAATCAGCTAAGGAGTTTAATTGAAGAATAAGGCAAGAGAATTTGCAATTAAAGCTCATGGAGACCAAAAGTATGGCGAGTTTCCATATTCGATTCATTTAGATGAAGTAGCGAAAATTGTAGAGCCGTATGGCGAGCCTGCAATGGTCGTTGCATACCTTCATGATGTCGTTGAGGATACCGCTACAACGGAAAAAGAGATCGAAAACGAGTTTGGTACATTGGTAGCGAAATGTGTTTCAATTCTCAGTGACGAACCCGGTGATACTCGGAAAGCTCGAAAGGCTGCAACCTACAAAAAAATGGCGCTCGTAGATGGGAAGGAAAATCTTGCATTATTGGTGAAAGCCGCAGATCGCTTAGCAAATATGAGGGCCTGCATTAGAATTTCTGATCAACCCTTTCTGGATATGTATAAAGCGGAGAATGTGGTGTTTCGAAAATCGGCATACAGGCCAAATCTTTGTGATGATATTTGGCTAGAAATCGACAAGATGTAACATGCATAAATCGGGTAAGAGCTGGTTTCTAGCCAGCTCTCCCCACACCACCCTGC
>NZ_CEXWTU010000183.1:0-10402 GCF_982758155.1 Marinagarivorans sp.
CAAAGCTATTAGCGAAGGAAAAACTGGTTAAAAAGTCACCTTGAAAGGGCTGCCCCTAAAAACGTAAACAGTAACAAACGAGGACATGCACTCGTCAAATCAATAAAATGGCATAAAGAACATTAAACCTAAAACAATTCGCCTTTTGAATCTTCCCCTGCTGTGGTCAACAAAAACTGGGGTATTTGATAGGCAGCAATTGGTAACATATGTTTTTTACTGCTGGCTTGATTTCTTCAATCTGAATAGATGACAGCCCATTGTTGTGCGTACCTGGTCACTTGGCATTGTAATAATCAATGTAATTCATTGCATCCGTCTCGGCATCCTCAAATGTCTCATAGCCTAAGCGCGGCATGCGCTCGATTTTAAATCCAAGGGCTTTAAAAAACGCTCCATCGGCGCATTATCCCAGCAGTTACCGCGTCGGTTCATGCTCTGACTAACCCCCTTACTGATTAACGAATTGCGAAATTCATAGCTGATATAGTGGCAGCCTTGGTCGGAATGAAAAACAAGATTCAAGGGCTTCCCCTCTCGCGTCAAAAGCCTAATTGAACGGCTTCTTAGCGAGCTCAATTAATCGAGGACACCCAGTCCCCAAAAGCGGCAGGATAAAGTTAGCTGAAACCCTCGGCGCAAGGGATTGCGCTGTGGAGCTTACACGGAAGTATTTACAGCGAGTTCTGGCTAATTTTAGCCTGCCGCTAGCGCCATAAAGCCGAAGTGTGACAGTGCCTGCACTAAACATTCACTATTACTGACGAAAACTTTTGATATGAGCTTACACTGCGTTCTTTCACTCTAAAGAGATGATTAACATGCGTACCATTAAAAGATACTGTTTGATTAGCCTGCTAGTTGGCGTGACCTGTCTTGTCAGCTCTTGCGACTCTGGTAATGCGCCAGATTCATCTTCGGCTTGCGTAACAATTGACTCTAGTGTTATTGAACAGGGTCGAGATAAAGTAGATTTAGATGTGAACGGCACAGAGTTCAATGCATATAATGGCTCTCAGGCTCGAGTCTTAACGACTCAGGGCCATGACAAAGGGTATATAGGTATCGCTGATATTGAAATTGTCGACGGCTCGTTTAGCTTGCATTTACCCCAAGCGTTGACAGATTATACTGGGATTGGTCTGTATATTGACATCAATAAAAATGACCGCTGTGATGCCAATGAACCCATGTGGGAAATAACAAATGGCCCCGCAACACAAAACGAGATCTTTGAGTTTTCTCCAGAGTCTATCTCACTTTCAGAGCCTGCCTCGCACTGTAAAATAAATGGAATTATAGGTGATTTAACGGAATACTTGCCCTGTAGCTTATAGAGTCATGTCGAAAGTTTTGGGGTTATGCTAAGTCGCCCCTAAAACCATGCTTCGCAACATTAAATTGACGGTAAGTAATCAATGTAGACTGGCACTGTAATGGACGCATCGCCATTAAGCGGCGTGCACGGAATAAGTTGCTGGAATTTGGGTTTGTGGGCGCTTGCTTGACGAGGCGAAAATATGGCGTAATAGCCGGCTATTACAAATATTTTTAACGAAGGCAAGCGTGCACCCAGGAATTCAAAAACGGGAAGTTATTTCATGCTCGCCCCTTAGTTGGATTGGCTTGCCGACATCGTCTACAGCAAAGGGCATCAAGTTGTTGCTGTTCTAGCCAGTAATAACAAGTAGGTTGGTTTCTTCGCAATTCGCGGACACCCACAAACCGAAAATGTTGTGATAATGGTTTTTTCGGTTATTGATTTGTATCGGCATTTTTGAGGGGGCAAAAAATCACGAACAGGCACACCTGAATTCTTCCCATAAAACTTAAAAATTCGGTAATCAAGCTTAGAGTTTTGATAAGAAGCGGCCGCTAACAAGTACCTTGTAATAAGCCAAACTAGACAGCCCTACCCCTAAAGCAAGGGAAACCACCAGCAATTCTGAACCTGCACTAAAAAGATATACGATCGTTATTAAGCCAAAAACAAGAGGAGTTTTACAGAGACTTTTCATCCCCAACCTCCTCGCAAGTACTGAAAATAAAAACCCCGTAATTAGATAGAACAAACAACTGCTGAAAAAAGAAATAATAAGAATCGGAATGAACCAGAACTCAGCAGACCCCATATCAGAAGCCAATGCTATAGATGGCATAATCGTAAAAACACATGCGATTAATCTACTCATAATTTTCGCCAACATTCAAACACTCAATTTTCAGTGAACTATAAACAGTAAAGCCAAACAATGAACACCTAATCAGATCACTCCAAATCCAAAAGTCAACACCTACGCTCCAAACACAACGAAAAAAACTACTGCTAGAGACTAAGATCTGGCTCAATCCTCTCTATGACGTAATCTTTAAGCTTAAGACCATCATCTAGCGTTACCATAATGCCATCACCCCCTAAATCCGGATTCTTAGGGCCAACATAGACTTGATATCCGTCGCCTAACTTTGTGATAAACACCGCATGATACCTGAGGTCAATTTTTTCGTTGATCAGCCCCTTGGGCAAACTATAAATCCATTCAATAGAGCCAATATGCTCTTTGAAATCATAAAACTCTACATCCAAGAAATTCTCCTTATTAAGGCGTTATTTGTCTTGTGCGATTAAACTAAAGTTACCATAAAAATCGATTTTGGAGCAGCACAACTCATGCAGCCTAGTGGATAATAATAAATAGGTTAAGCCAGAAAAATGACAGAACTTTAAGCGGTTTATTAACTTTATCTAAGACACTTAGTTTCGCCGATAACTTTTTTATATCTTCGATAGTGTAATCATAGCGAACATCGTCGAAACCAAACAAATAAACGAGCACATACACTCCCCGAATCACTACAAAGGCATAAAGAACTAAAAATCTAAAAAATTCGCTATTTGACTCCGTTACCAACATAATTGAACGCTGAACCATAAAGCACTGGATAAGCATTCACACCTCAACCACGTAGCCAATGGGTATCGATAGAGAATACGCCGTTCTACAACATTACAAGCCGTTGTGCTGGATGGAGTTTTTGTGCTGCTTTGACAAGGTTAACGGTAAAAGTTACGAACATCGGCGAAAATGCAGTGCACGCTTGCTTATACACTGCCCAATAAAGTACATCCTTCCCGATTACGTCCTTGCAAATAAAAAACGATTAAAACCCCAAACATTACTTACCGACAAGGTTTTAAGCGAAATGGTTTACGCTGACCTCAACCCTGTTCGTGCGTGCCTGGTCTGCATTCTTCCCTGATGAGCAAAACGAATATTGAAAATTATTATTCATTGGCATGGGGGCCCTCATGCAACCGGATAATGCACTTCTAGAACAACAAGCTATATACCCAAGTAACGTTAAGTGTAGCGGTGTGAGAAAGGTGAAAATAAAAACCAGACCTAACCACGAAGCCTTCAGATATATTCAGAATACCCCACAGGCTAACCGGCCCTTAAACCCGGTAGTACGCTACTCGCATTGGCCTCTACACCAGCGACTTGCACCCTTGCATAATCCTCGGATGTATTACTGGTACCGTAACCGGTGGCGGCATTGTGTTCGATGGCTTGCCATTCACTTGGCGGAAGCCCCATTGCCTGTAACGCCGTGGCTAACCACTGGTTATACATTAAACCGGAATAACCTTGTCGATCGCCCCACGATAACAACATGCCTTCCTCCGCACGCCGCCGATAATCCATATATAGGCCTGTATTAAAATAGCCTCCTGCACTACCGCAGGTTATCACTGGTGCAGAACGGGAGCTGTGGGTTTCCTCGCCAGATTCATGGGTCCAACACACTAAGGTATTATCTAAAATCGTGGTATCACCATCTTCCGGCACATTTAAGCGATTAACTAAATTTAAAAATATATTTTCAAAAACTTGTTGATTAACAGTTTGTAATTTTTCCTGCGGGCCGGGTAAATTCCACTGATGCGCAATACTCTGGTGCCAGTCTGCGGTATTTTGGTCATACAACGACTCCAATACAGGAATGACTGCAATCGCACTAGACCCACACAAAAAGGCCGCTTCAACAACCTCGACCCATGCGCGGCTCTCACCAAAATAATCCGACCAAGAGGTAATGCTTTTATTCGAACAAAATGCGCCGCCAACAGGCGTTGCATTCAACCGACGCTGGAGCTCAAACAGCCTATCCATATGATCATCAAGGCGCTGCGCATCGAGCGCACTTAAACGCTTATTGCTATGGCGAAGCGAGCGATAATTTTCAATCACACGATCAACAACAAAAGTATCCGGCGGGTTCTGCTGTGTATCACTGGTCGCAAATATGCGCTCAAATAATTGAAAAATATTGGCATGATGTGGCGTTTCTTCAACAACGCCTGAGCGTGTTGAGGGATTACTCCAATTGTAGCTGTATCGCCCATGGGAGCCCAAAATCAAAGATCGCTCCGTAATAGAGGATAGATCGGGGTAGAAATCTGACGACCATGCCATGAGCTGATCAATCGTCGGCATATAGCGGCCATGGATCGCTTCGCCATCGCTGCCGTTCCCATCATTTCGGGCATAATTCCCCAGGTGGCCGCCAGAATGATGCGCAATATAAAAAGGAATATCCAAGCCGCGCAGGACATTCATTTTTTGGATAATTCCGTCCGTCAACTCACTGCTGGGCGCACTGAGAATATCCGACAAATACGTGCGTCCATTACTTTGCGATGCGCTTAAGTTTCCCTGACGAATATCATGCCCAGCATAAAGCGATTGGTCTGCACCCAACAAACTCTCACTGGGATACATTGCGCTTTCGAAAACACCACCGTGTTGCGTAGCAATATTCACAAAACGCTTTTGCGGAATCAATTGTGCGCTTTGGCCGTACGCCATTTTGGGGGCTAATGAGCTCAAAAACGGTAAGCCAATACTGGCACCTGCGCCTTTGAGAAATTGGCGCCGGCAATACTTTACGGGGTCCACTTTACGGCGACGCACGAGCGAATTAGGATAAGAAATCATTGGGTACCTCCAGCAACAAATGTGCGTGTTTTAAAAGCCTGGCTTTCTACTGTATGGATAATGAGATCTTGTAGACTGCCTTGCTGCAGCCCCTCACGCATTGACTCTAAGACACACGCATCATCCTGCACGTCCTCAAAACGACCAAAGCTGTAACGAAAATAATGGCGTGCCACACACGCTTCTACTTTGCCACTTTCAGCCATGAGTCCCATCACCTCTTGGGCACCCGTAGTTTGCGTGAAATCGCCATTCGTTACTTTTGGAATTGTACTGGTATCGACCACCACATCAGCAATGACTTCACCGCCACTAATCACACGCTCGGTATCACGCAAGCGCCCTAACGCATCGTAATTTTCAGTCGCAAAGCCGAGCCCATTAATGAGTGCTTCATGGCAAAACGCGCAAGCCGTACCGGGGCGCTCGGTAATCGCCTCGACCCGCTCACGTGTATTGAGCGTAGGATCCAGTGGCGGCAAATCATCGGTGGCATTATCTGGCGGCGCAGGAATATCATCACACAATACTGTGTGCCGTAGGAATACACCTTTCATAACAGGGCGGGTATTAATACCCGCATTCGCTAAAAAGGCGGGCCGAGTAAAAAGGCCTGGGCGAGAATGATTGGGCGATTCAATAGGAGTAGCACTTTGTGGTACACCATAAATTTCAGCGAGGTGGGCGGTATTCGGTAAAATGAGCTGCGAAGTGAGAACATCATTAACCCCCCAAGTCTGCTGCCAGGTCCCATAATCCAGCAAGTCGAGAACCTCATCCATAAATCCAATATGGGTATTCCACTCGGGTAAAACGCCTTCCGAAAAAGCAACAAAATTCTCCGTATCGTTAAACTGATGCAATGGATTAAGGTTTTCGAGTTTTAACCATTCGCGGTAAAAGTTACGCGTTGTGGTTTGCGCACGCTCATCAGCCAGTAAACGTAAAACCTGAGCGTGATAAACCGCATCATTCAATAACGAACCATCATCAGCGGCTGCTCTTAGCGTTACATCCGGTGGTGAGTCAAGCAAATGAAATGACAATTTATTCGCCAATTCATGGGCTGCGAGAGTAGTACTTTCGCCACTTGCAGCGCTACCGTGGTAGGTGTGATACAAGAATTCAGGTGCATTAAATAACGCGGTGAAAATATCGGCGTAGGCCGTTCCGTCATGATTCTCAACACGGTAAAACGCACTATAAAACGCGTGATCCTCTGCGGTTATAGGTCGTCGTAAAATAAGGCGCCCGGCAGAATTAATCGTTTGCTCAACGCAAGCCGCAACGCTCATTTGTTCAAAACACGGGACTGTCTGGGCTAAACGCTCTGTCTCGGTCAAAGCATTTGCCGTGGCCTGGCCAATGTTAAACCAAGCTTCCACATGACTTAAGCTCACAGTTTGATTTAAACGTCGATAGGTCCCATGTAAATCTTGGTCAACTTCGGGGCGAATTTCATCAGGTAATTCATCCATTAATTCCCAATGCCCATTCATTACTGCTTGAGCGATACCGGTATGGCCAATCAATTCAGCCAATACCGTATTTAACGCATTGTAATACTGTGTTTTCGATAACCGCTGCCACGCAGGTGTCTCTGGAACAACATCAGTGTCGCAACTAAACGCTACGCCGGTATAGGGTGTACTGTCGCCCTCGCGTGGGTAGCCCGCTAACATAAATGCAGTAACGTCAGCACTGCATGCCTCATCACATTCTGCAGGAGTACCTAGCGGCATATTACTTACCAAATAAGCCGCCAATAACGTCGCGTCATCACAATCTGTATTTGAGCAGTTCTGATTAATGGCGGTAAAACGTGCACCTTCGCCAACACCCCCATGGCAATCAACACACTGATCGTCATATAAGGTACGACCACGATCAATATCACCCGCCACATTTTGCGCACTACTGGAGCTCCCCTCCCCTCCAACACTATTTGGACTGCTCACTGACGACGATGCAGGGCCCATGGACATCGCCCAACTAGAAGCCGCTGAGCTCACCTGCGCGGCGCTGGAGAATCGAGCACTACTGAGTACGCTGAGTGTACTAGAGGTGGAAGACTGAGAACGGCCAGAAGATTGAGAGCTACTCAATTGCGTGGTCGCGCTGGAGCTCTTCGCCGTAACACTCCCAGGATCGGCTACGTCAGCGGGGATGTCTGAAGGCCCTGGATCTCCGCCACCGCATCCGCTCAAAATACCGACAAATAATACAAACGGCCCCAAAACACGCATTGACATAAACACCCTCTTTACTTCACTGGTAACGCGTCCGTGCGTACAATTAAAATTTGGCATACTCGTTTTATTCAAGAATTACGCCAATCACGCTTTAAGACTACAAACGTTATCATTAAGTCTGTTTCTATATTTACGATGTCTTAGACGGTGACGGGCTCAGCCTCAACGGTTATTCCAAATCCACCAGCGGTACTGGCCCATACACTTAAAAAAATTCTATGGATGTCACCGATATGGTTTTTTTATGCGCGGCGAACAAGAATTGTCACTTTTTGCGCCTTAAGTGCTAGCGTGCCTGCCCCGTAATCTTCTATATTTTTTAGTTAGTCGACTGGTCGGACAGCTCTTGAGCATCCTGCTCACGCTGCATTAGTGAATCCCTTCACGTCGCCGAGTTATCCATGACGATGCCCAACTCTATTGCATCCCTGCAATCGTTGGATTAGTAAATCCTATACGTCAGCGTGGCGCAATTAGTGAAAAACTTCCGCCGATACTTGCTCGATTAAATATCGATATTGATGCCTGGCTGCTGCAAACACAGCATTTTGAGCAACACTATCAGGCGCTATTTTCTAAGCAAAGACAAAGACCAAAACGCGCCTCTTAGCCCGAGCGACTTCAAGTACAACTCTGTGGCACTAACAGCTATCACTGCTGACCCATAAATAACCCCAAGGCATTAGCTTTGGGGTTATTGTGTGTTTTGGATCTATGGGCGAAAAATTCTTGACGGTAGGTGAGGCCTAGTATTTTCACTTAATTGTGGGTGTCTTTATTTTTTTAGAGTGCCTGTCTGTATTTTGTTTCCTGTCTGTATTTTGTTTTTTGAAGTTCGAGGGCAACCTGAAGGGCACCGAACAAACAGGGATTGTATTTGGCCAAATTGATTATATAAACTTGGTCGACTGGACGGGGCGAATTATCCGCAACGATAAGAGGGGCGCAATCGCCGTTAACTTACCGCCTATACTCGCACAATTAAATATCGACATTGATACTTGGCTGCTACAAACGCAGCATTTTGAACAACACTATCAGGCACTATTTTCTAAGCGAAGACAAAGACCAAAACGCGCCGCTTAGCCCGAGCGACTTCAACTACAATTCTTCGACACTAACAACCATCACTGCTGAGCCAATAAATAACCTCAAGGCATTAGCTTTGGGGCTATTGTGTGTTTTGGGTCTATGGGCGAGAAGTTTCTTGAAGTAGAGGTGGTCCATTTCTCTAATGTATTTAGGTATCGTTATTTTTTAAAGGTGCCTGTCCTGCGTTATTTTGTCTTGGTGGTCGTTATTTTTTAAGGGTGCCTGTCCTGTATTATTTTCCTCGATTAATTGAGGGGCAACGCTACAGTTGATGAGCAGGTGCGGCTAGTACGTGGGCTTATTGGCGTTTACCTATGAGCGAAAAATTCTTGAAGTAGGGGCGGCCTAGTGTTTTCACTTAATTATGGGTGTCTTTATTTTTTTTGAGGGTGCCTGTCCTGTATTATTTGGCCAATTGCGTTTTAAGCGTAATCATGTCTTTTTCTAAAGTGATTTGTTTTTGGCGGAGCTCGTCGACTTGAAGGAGGAGTTCTTCTTGCCATCCATTAACATCACTTGAGCAAGCGGAAATCAAACACAAAGAGCAAATAACACACAAAATTATTACTTTCATAAAACCCCACCCAACTTTTCAAAGTATCCATCCTTTGGCCAACCAATGATTTCATTAATCAAACTAGGAAAGGGAGGAATCAAAGACGGGTCCACCAATGTAAAAGTATCATCGGACTCTTGAGTAAAGAACAATAAGCTCCCATCACCCAAAACAGCTGCGGCACCGTTCTCGTAAACCAAAATTTCTGATAATTGCTCACTGAATTCATAAGATTCTAGTAGTTTTGAAGAAGGGTCCGGCTTTTCAAATTGCGATAAAACTGCTACGCCATTCTCAGCTACAAAGTCTCCTTTGAGGAGTTTAACTAACCCAACAATGCCTAGCGATGCCCCCGCCCTCTGCTCTTTTGTTGCGTACTCCCACCAATAAGCTACAGCATTGGTAAACCCATCATCTTTGCTAGGAAGCGTCACTAAATAAACCAGATCTCCCTGGCTATTCTCCTTAAATACAAGAAAAGTCGTCATAGGCTCACTACTCTCGCCATAAAGCACTGTTACCAGTGAATAATACCGCCCCCCCTCTTTTGTAGGTACAAAAAATATCTACAGAATTAATTTTGGAAAAAAAACCACGCCTTTTTTTAAGTACTGACTGATCAATATCGGAATCCAAAATAACCTGACTCCACACATCAGACGACTCATCTTTTGAACTAAGGATGATCTCGCTGATAAAACTATCGATCCCCTCAACTCCAGAATCACAATTAATTAGCAATTCCACATCAGGTAGAAAGTGCATTTTTCCGCTGTAATACATTGGTGCAGATAATAATCGGTAGTCAGAGAGTTTAACAAAAGCGCCTCCTACCATCACAATAATTACGCACAACAAAAAAACTAACTTATATATTTTCATATGTCGAATGTCCATGCCACCTGCCCAGTATAAGTAAGAGGACCCAGTTCGGCACTCACTGAGCCTGAAATTTTAGCTTTAGTCGGAGGGATAAAAGCGCCACCCCAACCTGAGTTACAAGATGCTTCGTTAAATGTGATTTCCCCCCCTGCTTCAACAGAGCCATTAAGGTTCGGCGAAAGTCCTACGCACTCATGTATAGCCAATGCATCGACGCAAGCATAAACCACAGCTTGAACACCAATACTTACTACACCACCAACAGCTCCAGAACCAAAAAAACAATCATCACCATTACAATTATCCCAACGACGACCACCCTCAATCGTTACTTTTGGTGCCGCCGATATGTAAACTCCGCCCTCTATAGTAAGTGCTAGCGTGCCTGTCCCGTAATCTTCTATATTTTTTAGTTAGTCGACTGGTCGGACAGCTCTTGAGCATCCTGCTCACGCTGCATTAGTGAATCCCTTCACGTCGCCGAATTATCCGTGACGATGCCAACTCTATTGCATCCCCAGGGCAAACGCATGAAAAGACTATATAATTCAGCATCTTATATAAAACACTCATGGGTACTTCTTGAATTCGTCCATTTTTGATCATTTTGAATCCCTTGA
>NZ_CEXWTU010000184.1:0-3280 GCF_982758155.1 Marinagarivorans sp.
ACCCTAACGTTGCATTAACTTTTGGCCCAGTATCGCTTCGCTGCTTCTATAGCAGCATTTCTAGCGTCGTACTCAATTTTTCTGGATCTCACCTAGAGTGACTAGTATCAATCCAAAAAAATCTCCGTTCAAAGCTATAAATACCACTCTAAAAGCTCCTGAACTCAAAACCTAATGCAACGTTAGGGTAAAGAAAAGTATATAGAAACCTAAAAAGTAACAGGTCGAGCAGCGCTCACTATACTGCCCTATGCTTATCTGGCTTAGCGAAAAACACGAAAGGTATCGCAAATGGCCCAGCGAGAAATCCTGCCGTCACCCAAAAGGGGATGTTGGACTTGCGCTTGTTCGCAACAATAAAACAAACACCAGCACATAGGATAAAAACAACTAAAACTGCATATATAGGATTCATAAGTAAACCGCCATCTCGTTAAAGTGTGTGAAAAAATCGTTCCTTGCGAGGAATGTAGTAGTTATCATAATTAAATGACATCACCACGCTTTTAGTTCTACCAACAATTTCATTGCGCGGAACAAAACCAATAACTCTTGAGTCGGCGCTATTATCTCGATTATCCCCAAGTGCCAAGTAATGGCCAACAGGGACTTTAATCGCACTAAAACTTGATAGACTAGAACCAAGCCTACCAACACGCACAGAATGCGCCACACCCAATAAATCTTCTTGTTTATCGACAGTGTATATTTCGGAAGATACTGTTTTATAGTTAAGCTGCTCACCATTAACCGTTAAAACATTATCGTTCAATTCAATAGTATCTCCGGGCACGCCAACAACACGCTTTACCAGTCTCTTGTTCGAAACGCTTGAATCAAAAATAATAACATCTCCTCGGGCAGGATCCGAGAGTTTAAGCATGGATATATGTGTGAAAGGCACCCGAACATCATAAGCCAATTTATTAACCAGAATTCTGTCTCCCTCCACAATAGTCGGCTTCATTGAACCCGTTGGGACCTCATTCCAATCGGCTACTGCACTACGAAATACACACATCAAAACAACAAAGAGCAAAAAGGTCTTATTTTCTCTCCATACATTTAAAAACGACCGTATCATTTAACAAGTCCTCGATAGATTATTAATACAAACGATTATTTACACTTTACCGTACGTTAAAGACTAAGGATTAGGTAGTTAACGTTAAGTAAAAAATTCATAAAAATCACAAAAACCAACGTTTTTATGATCACAGTTTTTATAACCACAACTTTTTAACTACAGCCACACGGCAGACAAGCGGCGACGCAAAGATTACCCCTCCCCTACCGTGTGCGAAGGGGCGTGCATGAAATAACTTCCCGTTTTTGAATTCCTGGTTCACGCTTGCCTTAGTTAAAAATATTTTCAATAGCCGGCTATTACGCCATATTTTCGCCTCGTCAAGCAAACACCCCAAAACCCAAATTCCAGCAACTTATTCCGTGCACGCCCCTTAGCCATTAACGCTTTCTAAATAACAAGGTCACACGATTCGATTCCCCAATTGCCACATTGGCTTCTTTTTGAGAATCATCAGTATTCAGCGATGGAGGCAAGCGCCACACCACATCGCCGTCTTTGGGTTTATCTTTTGGATTTTTGTTGATGTCTGATTCTGCCACAAATTCAAAACCGGCTTTATCCATGGCATCAACAAGGAAAGAACGCTTCAGGTAACCGCGATCGCCGATAGCCCACTCATCGGGAACACTTTCATCCATAGCATGTTGCACAATACCCACAATACCGTGCGGTTTGAGAACCCGATGCGTCTCGGCCAGCGCCTGCGTTAAATACCCGCCCTTATCCTCGAAACGTGCAAGATTATGCAGTGCGCGAATAAATAACACGGCATCGGCTTTGCCTTCTAGCTCCGCCGGCATAGTTTTAAAGGTATACGCGCTTGCCTTTGCCCCCACGCTGGACCATGTTTTGGCATCCGCCACCCACTCGCCCGGCCAGTTTTTGCGACCGTCAATAAATTCTGGCGTAGCAAAACCACCAAAATTTGGCCACATATCCATACTGTAATCCACACCAATTAAGCGGCCGCTTTCGCCCAGGTAAGGCAACAATATTTTGGAATACCAACCACCGCCAGGCAGCGCTTCCACAACCATACTGCCGGGCTTAATACCAAAGAAACTCAAAGTTTCTACCGGGTGGCGGTAGGGGTAGCGGGCTTTATGTTCGCTAGAAACACCTTCAGCAGCACTCACTAACCGCGCCTGATTATCGCTACTTAGTTCAGGGGCTTTGGTCGCCATCGAACCGCACCCTTGAAGCATCACGCTCCCAGCCATCGCTAAACCGCCCAATATCCAACTACGCTTCATATTCACTCCCGTTATTACGTTTTCGCCTAAGGGGCGAGGCAATAAATAGTTTATCCAATTAGGCGAAGAGATCGGCTTTCTTATCAAGGCGCTTAAAGGGGCGCATGCCGGGGCCTATACGGATATAGGTCATTAGGGTAACGCATGGAGCAGTTACCGAGGCATGTAACGCTTTGAGCAACGAAGGTAAGGAGGTCGATATCAAGTATTAGTGGATGAAATATTGTTTCCTCGTCCCTAAACAGCTTTTAATTGATGATTTGATGTACTCGTACCCAGTGCCAGACCTCACATTAAACTTAATAGTTCCCCTGACTATTTTCCTATTTGGCCAAGGCCTTCCTATACTGAGGTAATACCATAGGAGGTCTCGTGTGAGTACAGACTGGCGCGCCAAATATCTCTCGGCTTTGGCCGAGCAAGAAAAGCTCGAAAAACAAGTCGCTGCGCATGCGGATATGCTTCGGCGTACCGTTGTGCACTTGAGTTCCGCTAGCGATGGGCTAAACAAAACACTCGATGCAGAGCTAAGTTTGCTTAAAGAGAAAATACGGGGCGCCTCTGGCTCTTCCGTACACGAGCAACTTGGTCGCGTTGAAAATGCGGTGAAATTTTGGCACCGCGAACGCGCCAATCATACCCGCGCCACCTGCGATATTATCGGGCGCTTCACCGATGACTTCGAAACACTGCGCTTAGATACCGAAACACAACAAGAGATTAAAACGTTTAAACGCAGCATCACACCAGAAACTGTTGAGCTTTACCAACAGGCCGAATGGTTAAAAGCATTAAGGGAGCTACAGCATAAAGCCATCAAAGCCGCAGCTGCACCGGACAAAAACATTTGGCAGCGCTTAAATGGCCGAACTCGACTACTATCACCGCAACCTGAAGGCGAGCCCGCCGCCAATAAAGCGCCCGCCAATAACCTGCC
>NZ_CEXWTU010000184.1:3290-10365 GCF_982758155.1 Marinagarivorans sp.
ACAAAGGCGGAGGCAACTCCCGAGCCAGTACCAAGTGATGAATCCGCTACCAACAACGGCCTGCACTCGCTAAATGAAGATGCCCTCGGCATTCCTCAAACGTCTTTTGAGGTTGTCGAGCCACACGATGCAGCGCCTCATCACGACGACACAAACATTACTATTGAAAATAGCGGCGAAATAGAATCGCTGCTGCATGAAATATTCTCTGCCATTGTTCCCACAGAGGATCTTGCGGCATCAATCATTGAAGAACGTAAAAAAATAGACCTCGGCGTAACAGGCGATAACATTGCCAGCTTCTTACGGGCCATCCGCGATATATTGCAAACAAGCTATATGAACTACGGCGCCGAATTCAGTAATTATCTCGTCCATATAGATTCTGAACTCGCGCGTATATGCCAAGTAATGGACCATCATTTAGAAGATGCGGCTCGGCAAATTACTCACCGCGCACTACAGAACAAGGCCATTGAAGAAAGCCAGGATAAACTGACCAGCACAAACCAAAGCGCCAGTAGCCTTGATGAATTAAAGTTTGCGGTTATGGAACACATTACCGTCATCGAAAAAAGTCTGATAGAGCGAAAACAAGAGAACACGCAAGATACGCAGCAAAATATTAATCTGCGTGAAGTGGCCGACCAATTACAGAAAGTTGAGGTAAAGGCAAAAACAACAAAAACACTCGTCGAGAAAGAGCAACATCAAGCCAACAGAGATGCCCTTACAGGACTGCCCAACAGAGCCGGTTGCAGCCAACGATTAGAGCACGAATGCGAACGCTTTCAGCGCTACGGCCATCCCGTTACATTAGCCATGTGCAACATTGATGCTTTAACTAAATTTAATGACTACGGCTATATTATTGGCGATAGAGTATTAAAACTAGTCGCAACCACCCTACGCGACAGGCTGCGCAGTGTCGATTTTATCGGCCGCTACAATAGCGATAAATTTTTGATAGTCTTGCCCGAAAGCCCAACCAATACAGCGCAAGAGACACTGGATACAATACGAAAATTCATTACTCGCGCCCCCTTAAACATCAAAGGTAAGCCGGTAAAAATTACCCTATCTATGGCACTAACGACATTTTCTAACAATGAGGATGGCGGAGATTACTGCACCCGATTAATGGAAGGAATTACAACGCTGCATGAGCAAGGCGGAAATCAATCACTGATTTTAACGCAATAGAATAAAAAATCGCGGAAGAATATAGGCAGATTGCAACAATTGCCTAGTCACTTACGACTCGATTTCTTCGCTTTTTCGCAAACTCACGATGACTTGTTCCAAAGCTTTATCAAACAAAAAGCTACTATCGATGGTTGTTAATTCTTTATTTTTAAACGCAAAGGCGAGCGCCAACAAGCTTTTTTCCATAACCTTTTGGCCACTGCGATTAACAAAGATATACGTTGAAGTTGACTCAATCACAGCCGCTAACCGACAGCGAAGTACTGGTGCATTTCGCTTCTTATAATCCAGCCATGTTCCGCGCGACAAAGCCTTAGCCTGCGCAAAGAATTGCTCATCTATCGTTGTGGCAGCCGTCTTCTCTGCAACAACACGCTGCTTTTTTTCTTTTAACAAAGAGCTGACATTATTATTTTTAACATGAGGCTCAGCATATTGTCTGCGCGTTTGTGCTGCTAATGCTTCAAACGCGGGCGAACCTACATCATCATGCGGCGGCAGAGCATCCGGCTTTAGCTCTTGAAATAACATTTTCAACGTATCTAAAAGCCGCTCACCCTCGAATGGGTCAAAAGCAATTAATTCAAAACCTTCCTGGATTTTAGCCTCTAGGGCTGGGTACTCTAGGCGTACGGTCTCACACGCAACATAACTCTGCAGGTTCTGTGTAGCATCCACCAGCTTTGCCGCCGTCGAAACCGTTTCGGCCCATAATTCTGACTCGGCACCGTGCTTAAGGCACACAACAAACATAACCTGATGCCAAGCTTTATGTATGAAAGCATGAATCACGCTGGGTAAATCACGGCCATCACAAATATCCACAATCGTTTGCGCAACCATCAAACGTGCACTCTCGGCCTTTGCCCGCCCCTCTTCCGCATCCAGAATACGTTTTTCTAGAACTTCTAAACGCTTTTGATCGCGATGAGTAAATGTTTCAAAGTCGGTTAATAAGTCGGTAAAAACCTGGCTATCTGTATCATAATTTTTAACCGCGCTATCGACGATATCAGCCATTTTTTTATACAGCGGGTCAGTTTGTAATGCCTCAACATCGTCGCCATTTAACGCCATACTGGCTTGTGCTAAAGCATTTACCAACTTGCGCGCACTATGATCAGGGTGGAACAATAAATCGTTATCCACCACCGCTGCGCGAGCAACCGGTATTTGCAAGCGGCACAATAATTCTTTCAGTGGGTTCGCTAAACTTTCTTCCGTTAACATGGTGCTGAACAAGCCATCAACAACCTGCAATGTTTTATGCTGAGGCGATAAATTTAGCGCCCCACTTAAACCGCCGCTCGCCTGCGAAATAGCCTTCATTAAACTACCTGGGCGAGTATGCGCTGCGGGCGTTATTGTCGCTTGAACCTGACTTAAAATATCGAGTAACTGTGGCGTATTTAAGCCCTTTGGCGTAAAGGTCTGATCAATGGCATTACCTTTTACGCTTTGTAAGCCGGCCTGTAACTCATTGAGTTGAGCGGCAATATCCGCCAAGGCTTTCTGCTCGGCATTAGCCGAAGGAGTATGGTCGGCTGCGGCACCAGCCAGAGGGGTCTCTTCCTCTAGCAATACTGGCGCACCCATCAAACCCTCGTCGGCGGGTTTTGTTAAACGGTTACGCGCACCTTTGGATTTTTTCTCGTTTTCGGCTTCAGCAAGATCAGGTAAAATTCCCCGCTCGGCAAGCAGCGTATTCAACTGGCGATACAGCTCTGGTAAACGGGCAATTAAATCTTGCTCAATCACTTTAAATAAAACTAAACGCGCGTTGATATGCAACCGTAAAGACTCGGTCGCCTGCTTAAAAGCCGTGCATATTTTGTGAGGTGACAACGGAATGTTGTCTATTGAACCATCACTTAAACACACCGCATCCAAACGCTGCATTAAATGCTCTAGCGATACCTTATTTTGTGTCACGCCTTTTTTAACAACCGCTTCGATCGCTAAAATTTCGTCCATGTCATCATTGGCAATAACACTTAGCGAATCAGCACCTATGCCATCGCCGTCGTCAGGTTCTTCCACGCACGAACAAAAGCCTTGCGTCATGAATTCTTTAAACTGATTTTTTACAGTTGCGTGGTTAGAGCGAATTTCTCGCATAGCGAAAAAGTAACTATCTTGTTCACTTTGCTGAAAAGCATGACTGGCCAGTTCGAATAAGGCATCGTCAACATTTGATACCGCCACATCGACACGTTCAAGCAACCAATCAAGAGCGCTATCTTTCATGGTTTGCACAGGCTTAGGCAATTTCGAAAGAATATAGGCCGTGTGTCTTTCGGCGCTACGATTAATAACCGTAAGGCTAACAGGTTTGTCTGGCGTGACAATGGATTTGCTTGACACTCTCTATGCCTCCAACTACTTAACGCAGCTTTGTATGGGGGCGACACTCCTAATCGCAGAATAATTGTCCGAAGAAATTTCAGAGAAATTTGCACCCGTAAAAATCCAGTGCCTGTTTACAGTCTTATCGCTAACGCAGTCCTCGTCAAATCGCACTTTCGCTAAAAAGAGGACCAAGTCACATGCCAAAAAAGTCTAAAAAAAATATTTTTATAAATCCGCAATCTTATAGTCAATTTCACTTAGTCAATTCAACTTTCTGCCCACACCTAAAGTCGACCGTTAGTCACGGGAAAAAATCCTAATGGATTGATAAACAAGTCAATTTATCTCCGCCGAATAAATAACAAAACAACGAATAAACCGAGCGACCGGTGATTCATATTAATGCTTAATCCTCCCCCAAATAGAACCATTTAATTTAAAAATCACCCACTTCTGTATTTTTTATTTTAAGGAAAATGTCTCCTTTTTCATCATTATGGCAGCCCACCAAAACCGCTACCGCCAACCACGCATCAACTCACCTATTTTTTCCGCTAATTCACAACCGCCACTACGCATACGTAAACCAAAAGTATTCTATTTTTGCTCAACAGTTATCATCATAGCTTGCAAGTTGGTGACTAACGTTTTATTTCCAACCAAAGCCTAGTACGCAACTAATAGGCTTGCTAAAAAACGCGTATAAACACGTATAAACACGTTAATAACTTGTTTTTTGATGATTAGGCTCTACAATTCTTTCGAACCGAAAGATAAGCAACCAAAACAGATGACAAAACGAAACACTCAACAGCGCCGACGCGCCATCGTAGAGCGCCTAGAAGACGCCGGCGAAGTGAGCGTTGATGCTCTAGCCGCAAGCTTTTCGACCAGTGAAGTCACTATTCGCAAGGATCTTAGCGCCCTAGAAGCCAGCGGTTTACTCATGCGGCGCTACGGTGGCGCGGTGGCTATTCCACAAGAATTTATCAGCGACCCTGCCGAGCAAGAAGTTTCGATTCACAAGCAAGCTATTGCACACGCAGCTGCCGCGCTAATCCGCGACCACAATCGAATCATCATTGATAGCGGCACCACAACCACCGCATTACTGCCCCAACTACTGTGCAAGCAAGGTTTGGTGGTGATGACGAATTCACTCAGCGTTGCCAATGCCCTGCGCGAATTAGAAAACGAGCCTACGTTACTCATGACAGGCGGAACCTGGGATGCACGGTCCGAGTCTTTCCAGGGGCAGCTGGCTGAGCAAATGCTACGCGCCTTCGATTTTGACCAACTGTTTATCGGTGCCGATGGCCTCGACCCTTTACGTGGCACCACCACCTTTAACGAATTGTTTCACCTCAGCCGTGTAATGGCCGAGGTTGCTCGCGAAGTGATTGTCATGGCTGAGTCGAGCAAAATAGGCCGCAAAATACATAACCTAGAGCTGCCCTGGCAGCAAATTACAACACTGGTCACTGATGACGATATAGAACCGGAACATCAGCAGCTCATTGAATCTCATGGCGTTACGGTGATAGCCGCGCCACTCCCTCATTCTCAAACTTAAGGACGTTCCCATGTGTGGCATTGTTGGCGCTGTAGCCCAGCGCGATGTAGCAGAAATATTAGTAGAAGGCCTTCGCCGCTTAGAATACCGCGGCTACGACTCCGCTGGCGTGGCAATTATTGACGACCAACAACAACTCGAACGCGTTCGCCGCCTAGGCAAAGTTGCCGAGTTGGCCGATGCCATTGCACTGGAGCCCGTACCAGGCGGTACCGGCATTGCGCACACCCGCTGGGCCACCCACGGGGAACCCAGCGAGCGAAATGCGCATCCGCATATGTCTGCCGAGCGCATTGCCGTTGTTCACAATGGCATTATTGAAAACCACGTCGAATTAAAAGAGTCGCTAACCGCTAAAGGCCACACCTTCACTTCCGATACCGATACCGAAGTTATCGCTCATTTGGTGTTTGAAGAACTCAAAACCGCCAGTACATTACTCGAGGCCGTGCAAAAAACCGTCGTGCAACTCACTGGCGCTTACGGCACCGTTGTTATCGATAAGCAAGATCCCGAGCGCATGGTTGTTGCCCGCAGTGGCAGCCCCTTGGTGGTGGGTTTAGGCATTGGCGAAAATTTCGTCGCCAGCGACCAGCTTGCACTGCTGCCCGTAACCCGCCGCTTTATGTATTTAGAAGAAGGTGATGTTGCAGAGATTACCCGTCGCAGCGTTGATATCTATTCCAGCGTCGGCGAAAAAGTGACGCGCGACGCTCACGAATCCAACGTCAGTTACGATGCCGCCGATAAAGGCCCCTACCGCCACTTCATGCTCAAAGAAACCTACGAGCAACCTCAAGCCATCACCAATACATTAGAGGGGCGCTTAGGCAGCGACACAGTACTGGAAGAAACCTTTGGCAATGGCGCATCCGAGCTGTTCAAAAAAGTACAGCACGTACAAATTGTTGCCTGCGGCACCAGTTACCACGCAGGCATGGTTGCACGTTACTGGCTAGAGACCTATGCAGGCATCTCTTGTAACGTCGAAATTGCTAGCGAATTTCGCTACCGTAAATCGTTTGTTCAACCCAATAGTTTATTAGTCAGTATTAGCCAATCCGGCGAAACCGCCGATACCCTCGCCGCATTACGCTTAGCTAAAAACTTGGGTTATTTAGGCAGCCTTACCGTGTGTAACGTTGCTGGTTCGTCATTAGTACGCGAATCCGACCTCGCCTTTATGACCCGCGCCGGCGCCGAAATTGGCGTTGCCTCGACTAAAGCCTTCACCACCCAGCTCGTTGGCTTTGCCATGCTAACGCTCGCTATCGGAAAACATCACGGCTTATCCACAGCGCAGCAAAAAGAACTCGTCGACGCCCTTAAAACCTTACCGCGTAAACTCGAAGAAACGCTAGAGTTGGCCAAAAGTATTGAAGCGCTCGCCGAAGATTTTGCCGATAAAAATCACGCCCTATTCTTAGGCCGTGGCGACCAATACCCCATCGCTATGGAGGGAGCGCTTAAGCTTAAAGAAATATCGTATATTCATGCAGAAGCTTACGCCGCAGGCGAATTAAAGCACGGCCCACTGGCCTTAATCGATGCCGAAATGCCCATTATTGTGGTGGCACCCAATAACGAGTTGTTAGAAAAGTTAAAATCGAACGTTGAAGAGGTCCGCGCGCGCGGCGGCCAACTGTATGTTTTTGCCGATGCCGCCTCCAACTTTAAAAGTGATAAAGGCATGCATGTCATTCAAGTGCCGGATGTACACCCCTGGCTAGCACCAGTGGTCTACACCTTACCGTTACAATTACTCAGCTATTATGTGGCCATTATTAAAGGCACCGATGTGGATCAGCCAAGAAATTTGGCCAAGAGCGTAACCGTGGAATAACATGATTAGGGGCGTACATGAAATAAGGGGCGAGGCAATAATAGTTTGCCCAATTAGACGAGGGCGCCTGCTTTCTCAACAAGGCGCTCGAAGGGGCGCATGCC
>NZ_CEXWTU010000185.1:0-10353 GCF_982758155.1 Marinagarivorans sp.
GGGACCGACTATGGTGTTCATGTGTTTTCATTTGAGTCTAATCAGTGGGTATATAAACAAACTTTTTTGCACGCGCAAGTCGGGGGGAATTTTAATGGAGCTGGCTTTCAGGTCGCCATCTCAGACGATAGAATGGTGGTAGGTGATGGCACTGGAGGGGCTATCTATCTATATAAAAAACTCAATACTGGACAGTGGGAGCATGTGCTAGATTATCCATCAAGTGGTTCGGCGGGTGCGGGCTTTGGGAGTTCGGTGGATATTGATGGGCGTCGTATTATTGTCGGTCAAAATGTGGGTGGCAGTGGTGCGGTTCAATTTTTAACGATTAATAATTTCAATGGCAGTAACCCAAGCGTGAGTGTGGATGGCCCTCGCTTGACTCGTTTTGTTCCGCTTTCCGTGGCGATTGATGGCGACAAAGCGATTGCCGGCGGCACCTATGCAAGCACTGGCAACGATGAAGTGACGGCCTTGTATGAGCGGGTGAACTCTGTTTGGACGGACACTCAAAAAAACATGGCGGCTCGTGCTGACTTTACCAACCGGGCTGGCTTACTGGCCGAAGTGGATGAGGTGGCGATTAGCGGAAGTCGCGTGATTGCTGGTTGGCGTGGCTGGGATAGCAATGACGCTGACGCAGTAGGGGCGGTCATAGTGAACTCCTTTGACTCGGAGCCCTTGAGTCTGCCTTCTCTGGACAATGCCGAAGGGGCGATGCTGTGGGATAACGGGGCGGAATTTAATTGGGCAAGACTCTCAGGTTCTACACCCTCATCTTCAACAGGGCCCAGCAGTGGTTCAGGTGGTTCAGGGTCTTACTATTATGTTGAAACCTCCAGTGCGGGCGGTGGTGCGTTTAATAAAGGTGATGTTGCGATATTGGAAAGCGGTGCTTTTAATGCGACGAACACATCGTTTAGCTTTGATTATCATAGCTATGGGGCGAACGTTGGCCAATTGTATCTTGATGTGCTTGTGGATGGGCAATGGAGAGTTAACTTTTGGAATAGTGCTAGCCAGAATACGGGGACTCAGTGGCAGTCCCACACCTTTAATTCAAGCACCCTTGGCGCGGGTGGTGCATTAAGTCATATCAATCCCGATAATAAGCCCATCAGTTTGCGTTTTAGATTGGTCGCAGCCGGCGGATGGCAAGGTGATGTGGCCTTGGATAACTTGAGTATTACTGTGAATTAAACGTTTTAATGCCTGAAGGATAATGCAAGTCTGACAGGGAAGTCTAACAGGGCAGGCGCAGAGAGAAGAGCGGTTCGCCTATCTCTATTGTTGGTATACAAATCAATAATATAGGTTCATCTTTATTTTCTCTGCGCCTATTCTGTTAGATTGACATCCATTCATGCCGGGTTTTGTTGACCACACTATATCGATATTTTTACATTTGGAGCACCTCGGGGTCGCATAATTTTTCTGGGGCACCCGCAATTTTTTGTGTAAAACTAAAATCGTGGGGTATAAAGTAAACCTGGTTTTAGATCCTCTTTATTAAACACTTTATTGGCACCCCGAGAATCATCGATATCTTTCATTTCAGCATAAAAGGCTTCCTGGCTGGGCTTGCCGCAGTCAACATAGTCACAGGCAATGGAGCGGTAATATATTTCGCTGTAATTGCCCACTGTAGAAATAATACGGTATACCCAATTGCTAGTGAGTCCAGCCATCTCCATATTCTCACCACGCAGAAAATTTTGCTCAAGGGGGCTGCCTGAATGATATTTTTCTTCAACGTTATAGGAATTAATGCCTAGTTTGTCAGCATAAAATAGTGCGTATATTGAGTAGTTGATTACTTGCTGCCATTGGTAATCTTTTAGCAAAACAGGCGCGAGGGGATCCAGGCCCGCTCGCGCAAAAGCCCTCAGCATTAAGGAATTTTCTGGGTGGCGTCGCTCCTGGTCAATTTTAAGTTGCTTTAAAACGAAATAATTGCCAAAAACAAGGTCGCAGTGATCATCATTTTCACGTAGAGTCCGTAGCATTTTTACATTATCGATTAATGCATCATTGCTATCGTCGTGTGTAATGATCTGAAAATTGATCTCATGCTTCAAGTTTTGTAGGGTGCGCTCGTTTGAAGTTCCAGGTTTGACGCACACATTTTTATCGCGAATGTCCTCTAGGTTAACGGTTGTGTCGGTGTTTTCAGGTGACAAATCAAGAAATACCTCCTGCTCGTAAAAATAGACAGGGCCGAAAATTACATTTGCTTTAAGGTCTCGAGTGATCGTATGCGAGGTATTGCGAAATAAGACATGCACCGTTTGATCTTCTAAAGGTGCAATACGCCTCTCGAATTGAGATGCGCTGACCTTTACTATGCCCAATTTCACATTCAGTGCTGCGCCCAAAGCTCTGCACAGCTCGACATCCAGCCCCCACCAAGTCTGCTCCGCATCATTAAGTAGGGAGAAGTGGGGTAATAAGCCATCAACCCCACAGCGCATTATGCCTTCTGCCTGTATTGATGCGAGTGTGTTGATGACGCTATTTTCGCTTGTGATCGTGTGTTGATACATGAGTACGCTAATTGCGATTATCATAAGCGTAACAACGGCAGTATTAATAAGCCTGAACTTTCGCTTCTTTCGGTACATTGGTACCGCTTCTGCGTTGTCGCTTTCAACTATTTCTGCTTGATTGTCTTGACCGCAAGCGTCAGTAAATAATGCTTGTGCGGCCTCTCTTGTCATGAGGGCTAAACCGAGCCCCCGCTGACTGGACGTGGTATACCACCCTACGACTGCCACTTTATCTTCAGCCGCATGAGCTTGATTAATAAACTCTAATTGATGAGCGCTGATGCGCTTAAGTTGATCGGTGACATAGCGCGTCTTGACGTGTCTTTTCTTTTGTTGGTATGCGACTTGGCTCGCCACTATATGAGTTTCAAAAACGTATTGCCCTGGTTGGCGTGCCTGTTCTTGAAGGTGCTTCTGTGCTAGCGCAGCAACGGCCCAAATGACCTCAATCCAAGCAGGTGTGACCTGACGCTTTGTTTCCAGCTCCTTAATTTTTAGCCAAGATTCTAGTGACTGAAGGTCTTTTATTAGGCAAAGCGGTTCAACCCCTGCCTTTTTTTGTTCTTGCTTGTCTAGGAATTCTGGAATCATTTTTATGCTGCTTTTGTTGCGAGTTCGTTACGAACTTCTGGTGAGATCGTAATAAATGTTCATATATTTCAATGACTTATGTTTTTGGTGTCTGTCCGTCAGTTGCAGCTGTTTCCCACCGGTGGTTGTCGTAACGAATTTAATATCGACCGTTCCAATTCGTAGAGAAATTGTAAACACTGGATATTAGCAAGACAACAACTAAACCAAGTCACTAGAGGTGCTCTATGCTAGATTCTAAATTAAAAATGTTAGCTGAATACAATCTTGGCGGGCCACAATCTGAACTATTTATACGTAAACTTCAACAGAAAACGGGTTGGAGTAAAGACTTCAGCTTGGGGGCAATAGATGAATATAAGCATTTCATTTACCTAACAACTGTATCAAAGTTAGCTCTCACACCCTCTGTCGCAGTGGATGAGGTTTGGCATTTACACCTAACATTTAGCCGGTGTTATTGGGGAACACTTTGTAAAGAGATATTGGCCAGTGAGCTACATCATGAGCCCGCTACGTCCTCAGAGCAAAGTAAAACACAACATCAATATCGACAGACGCTGGAGCTATATCGCAGATATTTTGATCGTAGCCCGCCAGGCAAATACTGGCCAATAGCAGTTGCTGAGGACTGTAGGCCGAACACATTTAAAAAGCGCCTCTCTATTCCATTACTCGCTGTTTTCTCGTTGCTCATCTTTGGGGGCTCGGGCAGTGTTTATGCCGCTGAGTCATCGGTGGGCTCAACAATAACATTTTGGGTGATCTTGCTTGGCATTCTTGCTGGCGCCGTGGGTCTAGTCATTTGGATATTTAGTGATGATAGCGGTGGTGGAGGTTCTGGAGGTTCTGGCGGCTGGGGCGGTTGTGGCGGAGGCGGGGGTTGCGGTGGAGGCGGATAAAGTCGCCAAAGTTGCATTAAACCTACTGGATAGCCGGCGCCTAAATGCATTCGGCGAGCTAAGGTACCTGGAGGCTGGCTAGTTGTCTGGCGGCCTCACTATTGATGAGATCTAAACTATGGATACGATCGAGACAGTAGAAAAATCAGTTAAGAGCTTTATCCGAGCACTAGCACTCGATTCAAGGAAAAAAATTTATCAACACCACCGTAAGCTCTATAAGCATGGGGTAACGGTAATTCCAGCTTTAGAAGAGTTTATATTGGCTCAACCTTGGGGCAAAATTAAACATGGGCATCAGATTTTTATGCTTACCGGGATACTTGGTTTGATAAATGATATTGATGAGGAACGAGCAGCGGAGGTTGTACAAAAAATCCAGAAGAAAGGTTGTAATAAAATGGTAGAGGTACGAATGCTTTCTGTTGTTAAGTTCTCATTGAGCCAGTTTGAATTCGGATCTATCTTGGGGGTTAACACTTATATATCCAAAGAACTTAGCGGACATAGTGTCATTAGAAAGAAGATGTTGGATTGGTTATCCAAAGTCCCTTCTTCTGATCTTTGCGGAATCGAAAGGTTTTATATAACTTCCGAACTCGAAGAGGATTATCGAGGGGCCTACATGCCGATTCTGAGTGACATCACGGTCGTCTGGTTGCATGGGGTTTCGTATTACAGCCCACTCTCCTATCCATTACTTTTTCAGATTGAAAAAACGTTTTACCATGAAATTGGTCACCATGTTCATAGGCACACCTTTGGCCAAGATCCAGAGCAGGAAAAAGAAGCTGATGAATACGCTGAGCAGTTCTTGAAAATGAATCACCCATTCCTAAAAATAGTAGTGAGAACCGTAAGGTATGTTTTTGGTGAAAAAAATGAAAATTAACAATTGGGGCTATTGGCGAATGCTCTTGTCCCCAATAGCTATAGAGCACCCATTATATCCAGTAATCTATATTACAAGGGGAATGTGAAATGAGCATAAAAACATTATTTAGAAAATTGAAAATTATTAATGAAAAAATGAAGATATCCGCCATAATCAGCTTATCGATTATTTTTGTTGGTTGCTCTGGCTCGGCCAGTAGTTCCGGCAGTATTGATCTTTCAAAACCACTTTCAGAATTAACCTTTCCAGATACAGCCTTACAGCAATGCGTCAGTAATTCAGGTGCAGTAACCGTTGCCACATTGAAGTCTTTAGACTGTGGCGGGCTGGGTATTGTCAATACAGAGGGATTAGAGCAGCTGGAGGCTTTAGAGAAGCTGAATTTATCGAATAATCAGTTTAATACGATTGACCTATCCGCCAATGCTGACATTAATGATATCAACTTAGAAGGCAATACAATCACTTGCGCCAACGTTCAATATTTGAAAAATCGATTTAGAGATTTTTATTGGGCAGCGAGGAACAAAGTCGATATAGACTGCATGCCAGAAACCACGAACTCTGCTTTGCTTGATGTTTTACAGGTGCCAGATCCGGTGCTTGCTCAATGCATTGTGGATACAGGGAAAGAATCCATCGAAGAGTTAACAGAGCTTACCTGTAACGGTCAGGAAAACAAAAAGGTAGAAGATTTAACAGGTATTGAGGCACTGACCGCCCTTAAGCACCTAAATTTAATTGACAATCAATTAGACAGTGTTGATGTTTCAATGTATCCAGCCCTAGAAGACTTACGCCTTACCGGCAACAATTTTATGGCCCTCGATGTCACTTCTAATACAGCATTAGTTCAGCTCTCTTTAGAGGGTAACCAAATTGCGAGTATTGACCTCAAAAACAACTCAAAACTTGAGCACCTATATTTAAACAGTAACCAACTCACCCAAATTGATGTAAGCCACAATCCATTACTTACTCATTTTTGGGTTTTGCTCAATCAACTCTCTGAAATAGATCTGACAAACAATATCCATTTAGAAGCGCTAAGTTTAGCCGATAACCCCATCACTCAGTTAGATATTTCCAACAACCCCGCCATATGGTTACTAATTCTTGATGGGACCCTTTTAACTTGTGAAACCCTAGAGTCGATAAAAGTTCAAGTTCCCGGATTTTATTTTGAAAAGTCCTGTCAATAAGGGAAGAGGCAATAATAGTTTATCTAATTAGGCGAAGAGATCGGCTTTCTTATCGAGGCGCTTGTCCAACAACGGGATAAGATTGCGGCTTTGCGCAATCTATCCTTGTTCGTTATGAGTCACTATATTGCAGTGTGTCCCATATTTTGACAATTTCACTAATATCTTGCTGGTTGTCAAAATACACGGCCATACGTATTTCATGAGATTCAGTTACCGCAAATAGGTATATAGCATCCTGCTTCTTACCATCAGTTGCCTCTTTAAGGCGATACCTTATTTTTTGCATTCCATTCTGACTTACGTTAATAAAGTCAATCTTTTTAGGTGAAATTGTATCGAGTATACTTTCGACTCGAGCGCTAACCCCCGAGTCATTCGTATCATATGAATCTAACCAAATGGTAAATCCTGGCCGCCAAATTACAAGACTTCCTTTATCGAACCGTTTAAGCATTCGAGACGAAACATTGAAACTCCAATTGTTAGTTACTTTAACAAACCCTTTATCTATTGGCGGCATGAAGATAACTTCAGGTTCTATCAGCCCTTCAGTTATTACCTGTAGGTCTCCCTCACTATTTCGTTCGACCTCAGTTCCTGGTGGGTAGGTTAAGAAACCTATGATTTCCGGGTCATAATTAGCGATTGTATTAACACTGAATAGAGAGGTGTTATTTGAATCGTCAATATACTCTTGCGTTTCGCCACCACCATAAAATATCCAACCACTATCATCTTCACGATTAGGCTGTTCTCTTACCATATAGTCAACTCTCTTTCCCGCAACAGTAATCATGTCCGTTGCTAAAGCAAAGCCTATATCTGGTATTAATCGTTCTATTTGAGTTGAATTCAACTTGTAATTCTTTTCCATTCGATCTTCATTTCCGTACGCAGCTGGAATTGTTAGTGATATGAACAGGATTAGAAGCGAGGACATGCACCGCACGCGTCAACTCACTACAATAAGTTATAGCGAACTCCAATCCTAAAACAATCCGCTATTTGACTCCTCGGCCATTATTATCTAGTGTCAAATGATAAAGCACTGGATAAGCAACCATGACTCAACCGCGTAGCCAATTGGTATCAATAGACGATACCGCTTTCTACAACATTACAAGCCGCTGCGTTAGGCGGAGTTTTTTGTGTGGTTTTGACAAGGTAAGCGGTAAAAACTACGAGCACCGCCGTGACTGGATCGAACAGCGTATTCGACTATTAAGCTCTATATTCGCCATCGAAATTTGCGCCTATTCTGTAATGCATAACCACCTCCACCTCGTTATCAAACTCAACCCTCCAGATGCCACGCTGTGGAATACTGACGAGGTACTTACGCGCTGGAGCTGTTTGTTCAAAGGCGCACCGATTGTGCAACGCTACCTGAAAGGCGACCCCCTCACTCCAGTCGAACGTGATGCCGTGAGCATTTGTGCCGAAAGCTATAAACAACGACTACAAAGCCTCAGCTGGTTTATGAAATGCTTAAGCGAGCCAATTGCTCGTCAAGCGAACAAAGAAGACAACTGCACAGGGCACTTTTGGGAAAGCCGCTTCAAATCTCAGGCTCTACTTACCGAGGAGGCCGTGCTTAGCGCAATGGCCTATGTCGACCTGAATCCCGTCAGAGCCTGCATGGCCGACACGCCGGAAAAGTCAGATTACACCAGCATTAAAGAGCGCATCAACCCGAGCTTTGACTTAGACGAAGCGATAAAGCAGCAAGTTTCGCTAGAATCTATCCGCCAGTTTGATTTACCGCTCAAACCATTGCTTAAATTTGAAGGTAATCTTAAAAATACTGAACAAACGGACATTATTTTTGGGCAAACAGATTATATTGAGTTAGTCGACTGGACGGGTCGAATTATCCGTGACGATAAACGTGGTGCAATCAACGTAAACCTTCCGCCGATACTTGCTCGGTTAAATATTGATATTGATGCTTGGCTGCTGCAAACACAGCATTTTGAGCAGCACTATCAAGCTTTGTTCGCTAAGCGCAGGAAAAAGCGCGCCGCTTAGTTCGAAGCGACTTCAATTACAATTCTGCGGCACTAAAAACCATTACTCCTGCACCAACAAATACCCCCAAGGCATTAGCTTTGGGGTTATTGTGCGTTTTGGATCTATGGGCGAGAAGTTTCTTGAAGTAGGGGAGGTCTAGTGTTTTTACTGATTTTTGGCTGTCGTTATTATTTTGGAGTGCCTGTCCTGCATTATTTACAATTCTGCGGCACAAACAACCATCACTCATGCGTCAATAAATAACCCCAAGGCATTAGCTTTGGGGATTATTGTGTGTTTTGGGTCTATGGGCGAGAAGTTTCTTGAGGTAGGGGAGGTCTAGTGTTTTTACTGATTTTTGGCTGTCGTTATTATTTTGGAGTGCCTGTCCTGCATTATTTATGCTGTTTTTTGGCTGTCGTTATTTTTAAGCGGTGCCTGTCCTGCATTATTTTTTGTTAGAAACTATTTCTAAGCCTTTTCCTTTAAAAAAATCAGAATTCGTATAGCGGTAGTCTTTCCCGTCATAGTCTCTCATTTAAAATACCGACCTTTATTACTGGCAACATATAACGCCGCAATAACCGAGCGGAGCATTGCGTGGTAAAGTGAGCAAAGCGAACCACGCAATGCGGAGTCCGGTTGATTGCTTTGTTAGAAGTGCTATTAAAAAAGTGCACTAATACTTGCCCAGTTATCTTTAATAATTTTTATTGTTGCATATAAAAAAGTACCACTCGCTGCTATAACAGAACCTATAAAACCACCCATTATAGTTGCTGTTGACGCAAGCGAGTGAATTTTTATTTTTTCGATAAAACGTAGATCGAAAATTTGCTTTGCATTGAACTGACCTCGAGGAACTGCATATGGGTCCATTCCCATTTGCTTCATGTGTTGTTCCGATTGTTGAATCATAAGCTCTTTTTTCTTAGGGTCTGTGCCAGTTTCGTCTAGTTGTTTTTGTAGCTCTCGAATAGGTGAGTCACTGGGAATCCATTCATTTAAAACTGCACGCAATATATATTCATCAGGAGACAAGAAGCGAGACTGGATTGTGAATGTAACAGAGTCTTCTTTACCGGGTAATAACTCAGTTATTTCATGCCTAAATATATCTTGGAAATGACCTTTATAGGAAGATATTTGAGATATCTTTTCAATATTGGAAAATTCAGTAATATCTATAGCGACAGAACCTTTGTATAGGGTTTTACCTAGGTTTTTTATCTTTAATTTAAATCTAGGCAAAAACCATTGGTCACTTGCTACCAAAGGCCAAAAACAATAACTGAGTGATACCTCGAATGGTTGATTTCCATCTACAGTGCCAGCATATTCTATCTTCTTTCGCACACCTTCTCCTTCGTACTTCTAACATTATATTCTGCGTCATGGTCACATATAGGAACATGCCTACATATAGACCTTTATGTCTACAACTATACCTAAATGTCTATATATAGCCATCTCCCAACATAAAGCTTGTGTCTACATCTAGACATTTATCGGCACCGCCTTCAACAATCCGATCTTTGAGCCCTAGGCTAACGGCAGTATTTCGACTCGTTAACCATAGTTTTCCTAGCTGGCTCCACTTTGCGCCGGCTTGTTTGACCTTGAGTCTTAAATCGTTTTCATGAAAGCTAATGGCTAGGGCAGCGATTTCCGACCTTTGAGTGGCTAGGTGGGCTCGCTGGCAGAGGTCGTTTTGGGGAGCGGGGCGCCTATCAACTTCGATTTCAATGGTGGTGATGATCTCATCGTGAGCGCTATCATGCCGATACCGCACCGCGACCAGCTTATCGCCCCATTGGCGTTTGAACCGTTGTGCGCCTGATCATTGCGAATGGTTTTTGTTACTTTCATAGCGTCCCTGCCATGTAGATAAAACGTGTTGTTGAGTGTAGGAATAGTCTATCGATGCGCTCAGCTTTCAGCAAAGGCTTGGGTGTAAATTATTTAGACCCTTACGCGCCGGGAGCGCGTGTGGAGCGCCTGCTTTGGCAGGGACAGCCAATGTTAGACATTGCATGGAGCATAATGTCGAGACAGGCCAGCGTGTCTGGATAATTTGCACGCAAGCCTTTCCCTTGATAATTAATGACAAAACTAACAAAGAACTAAAACCGAACTCCAAAAAATTCCTTAAAACCGAACCCCAAGATTCACCCCAACCATCACATTCCTCTGCCCCTCAAGCT
>NZ_CEXWTU010000186.1:0-6488 GCF_982758155.1 Marinagarivorans sp.
TGATGTATTGGCGAGGAAGTCATCTTTCAGTCCATCTAGGTGCTCTAAGCGCTGAATAACGGCTTGCTCCATGGCGATTTTCTCTTCGGCCCGTTGCAGCTTGCGTTGCTGTGCGCGAACGAATAAAGCTAAAGCCCCTAAAATACCTAGTGCATAAAGTGTGTAGGCCCACCAGGTTTTCCATGGTGGCGGTAAAATGGTAATCGCAATGGAATCGCCGGTTTCATTCCATACGCCTTCGTTGTTAGAGCCGCGTACGCGGAAAATATAGTGGCCTGCATCGAGGTTGGTGTAGGTGGTTGTGCGGCGATCACCGGCTTGTACCCAGTCTTTATCAAAACCTTCCAGTTGATAGATGTACTGGTTTTTTTGCGGCATAGTGTAATTTAATGCTGCGAAATCAAATGAAAATACAGACTGTTGGTAATTAAGGGTAATGGCTTGTGTTTGGGTGATAGCCTGTTGCAGTGGCGAGTCTTTTTGGGCAATGGGCGCGGGCCGATTAAAAATATCAAAGCCCGTGATTTCAACGGGCGGCGCCACGGTATTTTGTGCAATATTTAGAGGGTTAAATAAAGTTAAACCCTTAGAGCTGCCGAAGATTAAATCGCCGCTGCGGGTTTTAATACAGGTGGGGCGCTTGTATAAGCTGCCGGGTAGGCCGTGCTCTTCGGTATAGGTTTTAAAGCTGTTATCTTCGGGATTAAAACGGCTTAGGCCGCGACCGGTACCAAACCAAATGAAGCCGTTGTCGTCGCTAATGATGCCGCCAACGCGATCATCGGGTAGGCCGTTTTTGGTGGTGAAGTGTTCGAATATTTTGTTTTCACGGTTGTAGCGGTTAAGGCCGTTGGCGCCGGTGGCAATCCATAGGTTGCCATTACTGTCTTCGCCGATGGCGCTAATGTAACCCTGGCTTAGGCTATCGGGTTGGTCTGGGTTGTGCTCAAAGCGTTCAAAGCGGCCTGTTCGGCGGTTCATTCGGTGTAGGCCTAAGTCGCCACCCACCCAAAATTCGCCACGGCTATCCTCAAAAAGTGCATTTACGCCCAAATTTAATAGGCTATTCGGGTTGTTTGCATCGTTGGTGTAATGCTCAAAATCATCGGTAGCTGGGCGATAGCGGCTAATGCCGTGGCCGCCACCTAGCCAAATATCGCCTTTTTTATCTACCAATAGTGTGCGAACAACATTGTCTCGAAGGCCGTTGGGCTTGCTGGGGCTGTGTTTGTATTGTTTAAAATCATCGCTCTGGGGTTGGTAGCGAGCAAAGCCGCCACCCCAAGTACCAAGCCAAATATTCCCTTCGTTATCTTCAACTACAGCGGTTACTGGGTCTGCTGGAACGGTTGTGGGGTTGTTGGCCTGATGGAGGTAGCGCGTAATTTTACCGGTTTGCAGTGCGATGTGATTGAGTCCGCCTTCGGTGCCTACCCAAAGGTCGCCAGTACGGTCTTCGGTAACGCCGAGAATATCGCTATTACTCAGGCTGTTGTCATCGAAGGGGTTGGTTTGAAAGTTGGTAAAAGCGCTCGCGTAGCGGTCGAGCTGTGTAATGCCCGCAGGGTAGTGGCCAAACCATAGGCCGCCTTGATTGTCTTCAAAGATCGAGCGAATTTTATTGTTGATGGGACCGCCACTTTTACCCGCCTCGCGAGTGTAGCGATCAAACCCTTGTTGTTCGCCACGATAAATACTTAAGCCGCCTCCGTCGGTGGCCACCCAAAGGTTTTCGTTGCTGTCTTGGTTGATGTTGCGAATAAGGTTGCCGCTAAGCGAGCGCGGGTTGTTGGGGTCGTTATGGTATTGGGTAAATGTACCAGTTTGCGCATTTAAAAGGTTAAGGCCGTTGTCTGTGCCCACCCAAATGCGGCCGTGGTTATCCTCAAATACGCTATTCACTTTGCCGTTACTCAAGCTGGTTGAATCGTTGGCAACTGCAGGGTAATGGGTGAATTGCTCGGTATTGGGGTTGTAGCGGCTTAACCCTTGTTCTTTTGCGCCTAGCCAAACGTTGTCGTGACTATCGACATAAACGGTTAACAGGGCATCGCTGAGCACGCTATTACGGTTGTTGGTGTCGTGTTTGAAGCGTGTAAATGTCTTGCCGTTATGAGGCAGGAAGGCAAGGCCGCCGCCATCAGTAGCTAACCAATAGTTGTGATTAGAATCTTGCGCAATATTCCATACCCAGTTGTGGTTCAGGCTATTGGCATCGCTGGGGTTGTGCTCGAACCGTGTGAACTGGTCTTTGTTGGCATCGTAAAGGTTAAGGCCCCAAAGAGTGGTTACCCAAAGCTGCCCTTGCTCATCAACCAGTAAATCGGTGACGTAATTATTACTAAGGCTGTTTTTATCTTCGGCGTTATGGCGGTACAGCTTTAGGTTGTAGCCGTCGTAGCGGGCCACCCCGCCAGCGCCACCAAACCAAATGAAACCTTGTTTATCTTCTACGGTAGCCCATTGGCCACCAATTAAATCGATTTCGGGGTGGTCTAAGGCCTTAAAGCGCATGCGCGCGTTGTAGCTACCCGGCGGCTCGTTTGCTGTGCTGCCATCTTTAATGATTGCGGCTGATGAAGTGGATTGCGCAAAAGCAACCGGCGAGAGCGTGGTGCTGAGTGCGATAGCGATTAACCAAGGCTTGAAGCGCTGGTTAAGGTCTAAGCTCTTGCGAATAAAGGGCTGCTGTAAACGGCCCGAATGCGTAGTTGAAATAGTGTTCATCACTAGCGAAGCAGTCTCATCAGTAAGCGTACGTAGTTTATGACATGCCGCTTGTAGGTCGCGGTTACGTCTTAATAGAGTATAGCTATTGGGGCGATAAACGCGTTCTTTCCGCTAATCGGTAAAGCTTTATATCAATTTTTTATAGCTACTCTCACTGTCTGGTTCTATTGAGTATAGATCATGGGTTGCCATTTATTTCTTTTGCGCATATTGATCTCGCTAACGCGACTTTTTGGTTGTTAGAGGTGGCGCAGTATTCATTTTTTTTAGCTTAACTTGCCTTTAAGTTATTAAAAAAGCCTATCAGTTATAGGGTTGGTTATTTTATGGTTATAAAGTACTAAAAAATTACATTTTTAATTTCCTTTACGCTGGTACGTTCGTCGCGACCTACATTGCACAAAAATCATCATTTGATTAGTATTTGAACGTTACTTACGTTTTTGGCGTTTCTATCGTCTTTGAAATAGCTTTTTAGAATTACAGACGTGACTTTAATATCATTTTTATTTAGTCATAAAGTATGTGTTTTTGTGGTGTGTTTAGGAGCTTACCTATGGGATTAACGAATGTAATCCAACGTTTAACCGGTATTTGTGTGTTGGCGGCGGGGGGAATCCCCCTCACGGCACAAGCGGCTTTGGACTTCAGTAGTTTTACGTGTGATACCCCCGGCGAGCAGCTGTCTACTTTGCCTAACTCTAATGAGCGCGTCATGGTATACGCGTACCACAAGGGCTATTTGATTAGCCATGATTGGGGTACGGGTGTTATGAAAAACTACGACCTCGAGAACCCAAGGCAGCCACGCCAGGAGGGGGGAGATCAGCGGCCCGGTAACGCTGGGCACCACCATTACATGGGTGTGGGTACCATTGTTGGTTTCAACTGGGCCGGTGTTAATCAAACTGATTTAGACGATGTGCCTAACTTTAATAGCGAATCTATCGTGGATGGCACCGACGAAGCATTTATGGTTGGTGATGCCTCTAACGGCCATCATTCGGAGCTTATTTCTTTTTACCCTTACGGTTTTGGTAGTGTTCCAACGGCTTATGAATTCGACCATAAACCTGTTATGACCATTCACGATCTACGTTTACCGGGTAACCCTAAGATTGGTGAAATTAATGTACAAGACGACCTTGGTTTTCAGGGTCGAGTCAATATGGTGGGTAATTTATTAATTGTTCGCGGCGATAATCTAACGGGCTCGGGTGTGGGCGTTTACGATATTAGTGATCCCGCTAACCCTGTATTACTGGATAAAATTCGTGATCGTAGCTACCCCTTTGGTGGCCAGTGGGCTATAGGGCGTGCCTACGATACGATGCCCATGTATAAAAATTACATTGTAAATGCCATGAATGGCGATACGGGCTTTCAGCGTTCTGTTGATATTATCGATTATTCAGACCCTAGTAATTTACGCCATGTTTCTTCGGCGGATTACAGCGGCCCAAGCCTACGTTACCCTAACTTTAAAGATGATCACATGTACGTTGGCGAGGCCAAAGTGGATATGCGCACCTTCGAAGAGGTTGAGCATTTCCCTTGGGCGTATGGTGAATATTTAATGCCAATAGGAAACTTATTGGTGGCTGCTGGCCAGTATCGAATGAATACTGCTGGCGTTTATTGTAATGAGCGCGAACCGGATACCCGTGCACCGGAGGTTGGTTGGACTAACCCGCGCCCTAATGCGACTAACCTACATGTTAAAACCCGTGTTGGGGTGATGATTCACGAAACGTTAGATATCAGCACTATTAATGAAGACAATTTTCAAATACGCACACTGTCTGGTGATGCTGTGCCATCTGACGTGAGCTGGTGGAGTAATCAAACGATTAATGTCACACCACGCGAGCCATTAGAGCCCAATACAACATATGAATTTTTCATGCGCAATGACGGCGTGAAAGATGTTGCTGAAAATGGCCTTGCTGAGGATTACAGCTTTTATTTTTCAACGGGCAGTCAGATTTCTGGTAATGCTCCGCCTGTGATTAATGCCGTAGATGTAAGTAGTGCAAGTATTATTGCTGGTGATGCCGTTACGCTTACCGTTGACGCGAGTGATGATGGCGCACTTACCTACGATATTGATTGGGGCGATGATAACTCTGATCGAGGGTTAACGAATTCAACGATTTCGCATACCTATGCAGCTTCAGGTATTTACTTCGTCAATGTTGAAGCTTTTGATTCTAGTGGTGGTAAATCGACCAAAGTGGTTCGTATTGTTGTCGAGGCCGCCGAGATTGAGAAAAATTTATCATCATCAACGATTATTTTTGATGGTAAAAATAACCGAGTGCTCAATGTTAACCCCGACAACAATACCATTACGGCTGTTAATGCGAGTACCGGTGAAAAGCTATTTGAACGTGCGGTAGGTAATGATCCGCGCGGCCTTGCGTTAGATGGCGCGGGAAATATTTGGGTGGCGAACCACGACGATGGCACGATATCCGTTTTAAACAGTAACGGTAATTTACTAAAAACCATTGCCTTGCACCCTGGTGCTAAACCTATAGCGATTTTAATCGCACCCAATCAATTGGCGGGTTATGTATCGGCGCAAGGTAGTGGTGTTATTTATAAATTGAATGTGGCTAACCAATCGTTAGTGGGCGCGCTCTCCGTTGGGGCTTACCCCTATGCGATGGCAATGACGGCCGATAGCCAAACATTGCTGGCTACGCGCTTTATTTCGCCGCAAAACGAGGCTCAAGTTTATCGTGTACGCACCTCGGATTTCACCATTGAAGCGACAATTAAAATTGCGGCTGATACCACAAGCCTAGATACCAGTACCAGCGCCCGCGGTGTAGTGAATTATTTAATGGGTATTGCGATTGAGCCCGGTACTAATATCGCTTGGGTGACGGGCAAAAAAGATAATGTTTTTCGCGGTATGGTTCGCGATGGTAATTTTGGTAATTTCCAAAACTCTGTGCGCTCTGTGATAGCTAAAATTGATTTAAATACCAATGCAGAAGTCCCTAATTCAAAATTTGATATTGATAATGCTGAAATTGCCAGCGCTATTGCTTTTAGTCGCGGTGGTGAAATCGCCTATGTTACTAATCAGGGTAATAACCGGCTTTCGGCTTATGATGTTTCAACGATGCAGGGCATCGACCTGATTAATATGGGACTCTCACCTAAAGGTATCACGGTGGCCGATAATGGCGATGTTTTTACCCATAACTTTTTATCGCGAAGCGTTAGCCGGTTAACGTTGTATACCGGAAGTGGCGGCAGCCTGTCGGCCTTTGAAGAATTAAGTCATACCAATACCGTCAGTAATGAAGTGTTGTCGGCTGAAGTTTTGAAGGGTAAGCGCTTGTTTTACGATACTGCGGATACGCGTATTGCGATGGAGGGGTACTTATCTTGTGCTACTTGCCATACTGATGGTGCGAGTGATCATCGCGTTTATGATTTTACCGATCGCGGTGAGGGTTTACGTAATACGATTAGTATGCGTGGTCGTTCTGGTACGGGTCATGGGCGCGTGCATTGGTCGGCTAACTTTGATGAAATTCAAGATTTTGAACACGATATTCGTTTTGCCTTCTTGGGTTCTGGTTTAATCGATAACGATGCTTTTGCGAATGCTAATACAACGCTGGGTAATCCTAAGGCCGGTCTTTCAGAAGATTTAGATGCGCTCTCTACCTACGTGACTTCGTTAGATAGTTTTGCTTTTAGCCCGCATCGTAATAGCAACGGCAGCTTAACGGCGGCGG
>NZ_CEXWTU010000186.1:6498-10214 GCF_982758155.1 Marinagarivorans sp.
AAGCCGGTAAGACTGTTTTTCAAAATAAAGGTTGTGCCGATTGCCATGGTGGTGAAGCCTTTACGGATAGCGCCAATGGTAATCGCCATGATGTTGGCACCAGCACTTTGGATTCCGGCTTGCGTTTGCACGGTGTTCTCAATGGGTTTGATACACCAACGTTACGAGGTGTTTGGGATACTGCGCCGTATTTGCACGATGGTTCTGCAGCGACATTAACCGATGTACTTAATAATTCAGCACACGGTAATAGCGCTAGCTTGAGTAGTGGTGAGCGGGAGCAATTAGTGGCTTACCTATTACAAATTGATGGCGAAGAACCTGCTGCGCCATCGATAGCGAATGCAGCAACAATTACGTCTTTAAATTTTGGGCAAACGGTAACAGCGGCAAATATACCGCTCACACTGAATACCACTTTAAATAATATCGAGGAGGTTCAGTGGGTTGTTAATGATATGCCATTAGCGTCTGTTTCTGCGGCACCTTACAGTACGACCTGGGCCGCTGCGAATGTTACAAAGGGCTTACAGCGGGTTTATGCGCGTGTTGTTTACAATAATGGTTTAACGGCAACCTTATCCCCTGAAGTTACGATTAATTATCAGCCGGCAGAGCTGCCTGTTGGGCCACCAACACCACTATTGGTCGAGTTGCGAGTAGAAATCGAAGGTTATGTGAATCATTACGATACTACGCAGGGCAATGCGGGAAGCTCTAATACTGCAAGCTGTTCGTCGGGTTTGGGTACTAATGTGGATATTCATTCTGAAGGTTCTGTGTGTGCGGTCGGTTGGGTTAAAACCGGTGAGTGGCTCGATTACACCATTGATGTGCCGCAGGCTGGTGAGTATGACGTATCGTTTCGTTACTCGAATGCGATTTCGAGCCAGACTGGAATTGTCGAAATTCGCACGCAAAATGGTTCAACAGTTGAAACCGCTACAACGCTAGGGCACACCGGTGGCTGGGGAAATTACCAAACGCAGCTTGAAAATAATCAGCGTGTGACGTTAATAAAAGGCACCCAAACCATCCGTATGTATGTTTTGAGAGAGGGCTTTAATTTAGATTATTTCGATTTGAAAGCACAGTTTGATAGCGGTGTTATTGATGATGGAACGAGTGGCGGTGAAGTGGTGAGCAGCGCCAGTAGTGAAAGTAACAGCTCTATTGCAAGCTCTAGCTCAAACAGCGGTACCAGTAGTTCCAGTGCTGGAAGCAATACAACTTCCGATTTGAAAGTTCAGGCAGAGGACTATACCAATGCCTTTGATATGGAGTCTGAAAATAAAAGTAACCCCAATAATGCCTGTAATTATAAAGGCCATGGGGTTGATGTGGGCTCTACGGGCGATGCTGGCGGTGGTTGTCATGTGGGTTGGATTCATAATGGTGAATGGTTGGATTACAGTATTAATTTAGCGACTGCCGGTGAATATCGATTAACGTATCGCTTTGATAGTGGGCACACGGGTGATCTTGGAGCTATACACTTTAAAAACGCGGCAGGTGCATTGTTAAGTTCAACGCCGGTCAGCGGTGATGGCATTTGGGGTAATTTCAGTGATGTTCAAAGCGTGGTGCACTTGCCAGCTGGACAGCAGACGGTAAGGCTTGAATTTGAGGGCGGCGGTTATGACATTAACTGGTTTAACCTAGAGCTGATTGCAGTCGCGCCTAAAGAACTTTATCAAGCAGAGGACTACGTTAACGCTTCAGATGCTAATGCCGAAAATAAAGGTACGCCGGGCAATGGCTGTATTTATCGAGGTTTGGGTGTAGATGTAACGGCGACGGGAGATAGTGGTGGCGGTTGTCATGTGGGGTGGAGCTCAAACGGAGAGTGGTTGGAGTATGTGATTTCCCCTGAGCAGGCCGGTGAGTACAAATTGACCTATCGTTATGCGAGCGGGCATACAGGTTCTGTCGGCGCTGTGCAGTTTCAAAACTCAGCTGGTGCGACTTTAAACCGGATGGCCGTTGAAGGGACAGGCGTGTGGGGGCAATTTCATGACCTCGTCACTACAGTGAGCTTGGATGCGGGCCAACAAACTATTCGCCTGTATTTGGAGAACCCTGGATTTGATTTGAATTGGTTTAAATTAGAGTATGTAGACGGTTCTGTTACTGATGGCAATCCTCCTACGGATACGGGGAGTACTTGTGGCGCTGGAGCGAATGATGTGATTACTGTTTCAAGCGGTGTTTCTGTTCAGGTTGTAGCTGGTAGTTGCTTGAAATACACCGTTAATAATGGTTCTTTACAGTTTGGCTCTTGGGACGGTCATGCGATTAATTACGATATTGTTGGGGGGCAATCGAATATTACCCATGGCGGTAATGGCTGGGCGTCTGTGGGGCAGCCGCGTGGTGATGTCTACATTAAGATCAACAGCGTTGGTGCTGACACCTTGTCGGTAATGTTAAATCAATGGTGAAAATACTAACCTGCGGCCCCTGTTAAACGGGGCCTTTATTTTACTGAAAAATATTACCTGCCCACTGGGTGAGACCTGTAACCACACTGCCAAAATGGTCTCCATCCACTATTTCAATATTGCCCAATAATCGCTGGGTAGCTTGCCGAATAATGGGCGACTGGCCAGAACCACCTGTAATAAAAACAGTGTCGGGTTTTGCGTTTGCTGTTTGAAGCGTGTCTTTGATTAGTTTTTCGATTTGCGATAGCGGTAAGGCAATCGCATCGGCTAACAGCTCTCTTGTAATGTCGGCTGTTAATGCGTTTTCGATATCACTTAAATCGGTTTGGTAAAAGGTCTCGTCCGAGAGTGCAATTTTAGCTTGCTCACTCGATTTAATAATCGAGAAATTTTTCTTGTGTTCCAGCATGTGCATATAGCGCTGAAAGAGTTCAGGCTGTTTAGCGTGAATAAAAATTTCTTTGGCTGCGCGAATATTTTCGGCACTGTAAAACTGCGTTTGCGCATTCACATCGTTAATTCTTACGGCATTCCAAAACATTTTTGCGGGTAGTGGTAAACCATCTTTGGTGTGCGACTGCATGCCCATTAGCGGCATAATAGCTTTTGCTGCTAGGGTAATATCTAAATCGTTGCCGCCGGTGCGTATGCCGCAATGGGCTAAAATGTCGTCGGTGCGGTCGGCTTTGTTTTTATAGCTGGGGCCCATGTGCATCATGGTGCAATCGGAGGTTCCACCGCCGATGTCGAGTACAAGGACTAGTTTATCGTGCGATAAAGATTGCTCAAAGGCTAAGCCTGCGGCTAAGGGTTCGTACAAGAATTCAATATTTTTGTAGCCACTGCGTGTAGCGGCTTGGCGCAGAATATTGATGGCTTGGCGGTTGCCTTCTTGAGTATTCAAACTAGAGAAATTAACGGGGCGACCAATGACAACACTGGTAATGTCTTTGCCGGTTTGTTGTGCCGTTTTTGCATTAACCTCCATCATCATGGCGGTCACGACATCTTCAAAAAAGGTTAGGTGGCCTTCGTTTAAACCGCTGGCCCCTAAAAAAGATTTTGGCGATTTGGCAAAAAAACCTTCGTCGGGTGCCAGTTTATATTCGGCCATGGCGGCAGCGCCAAAGTGCACTAATGATTCGCTTGGCGCAATACCTTGTTCGTGACGAAAATTGGCGGCAATTCGCAGTTGAGCGGCACGCTGTGTGTGGTATGCCTGCTGTGCGGTACCTGCCGGGAGTTGGCGCGCAACATGCTCAATAATTGCGT